>NZ_LECT01000004.1 GCF_001027925.1 Rhodopirellula islandica
TCGTAGTGGACGAGGCGACGAGTCCTTGGTTTTGACGCCAGTTCAGGACTCGTCGCCTCGTCCACTACCCTAAAAACAAGTCGTGACAGACTACTAGACAGGAAAGTCGCTGAAACCACCGCTCAAAGCGTTCGGTTTTGTTCACCGGGTGCAGAAATGCTTGCAAGCCGGATCCGGATCCCCAACAATAAGACGGGAATTCCACTGGACACTTTCGCGAGAAAGAGAAGGCGATCCTTCGCAGCGTAAAAGTTGTCAAGGAAATCTATCGCACCGGTGGAGAACATGCCGCACCGTCCGGTGCGGCATCACGGTGAGAACAAGTCACCCACGTGGACAAAGTCCGCGCCAGCTGATGAGAACAAGTGCCCGGAAGACGACTAATTCCCACCGGCAAACCGTGTAGAATCGACCTCACCACTTATTCCCACCTGTCCAACAGGTGAGAAACAAGTTCCCCGATTGATTAACTTTTGAATCCATACTCATCTCGACACGACGAGCCTTCGAGCGGAAGCCGCACCGTGGGATGGTTCAGCTGCAAAGCTGGGGCAATCGCTTTGGCAGTGCATTCGACTCTTGTGGTAGGGACGGCTCTCGTTGTTCGCTCAGGATTGAAGCAATCATCGGAGGCGGCTGGATTGTGGCTGTTGTGGTATGCTTTAGATTTTCCTGCTTCGCTTGGTGCTGGACCAGCCGAGAGTTCCCTGCGCGATGTGCTGGATTTCGATACCTTATATATTTTCGGTTTTGCCTGTTACTTCTTGGTGTTCGGCGGCCTCCAATACTTCATTGCGGTTGGCACTATTGGCGGATTGTATTCTCGGTTCGTGCGGCCACGCGAGAATCATGACGATCGAGACAACCAGACAACGATTTAATTTCACGAGGGCGGGGAACCATCCAATGCACCCGAGCGGCGAAGTCGGGCGTTTCCAAATGGACAATCTCTCGTCGCCGCCGGGTGATTGGTGACGTTCCCCGACTGATTGAATGTTTGCACCGCTCGTCCTGCCCTTCCAAATTACCGTAGCTACCTTCGCGATTCTTTGGTGCTTGGGTGCGATGTCACTTCGGTCCCCAAAGCGAATTGCTTGGCTGACTCTTGCCGGTATGCTCCTCTTCATCCCATCCTGCGTCGGAGTGATGGCAGTTGTCGACTTGCAACGTTACGGTCGATTCGATTACGCAAACGCGTCTCAGGTTCCCAGGGATGGGTACATTGAGATTCCAACAGATGCTACGGACATTACTCTTTATCGAAATGGCGCGGGTCACTGGTCGAAGTTCACCATCGACACTCCGTCGTTACGATCTTGGGTCGACGAGCGTCGTTCATTGCGTCCAGACTTGAATCAACACCATGACGATGATGAATGGCTGCCAAAATTAGGCGGTCCTCTATGGCAGCAGCAGCACATGATCGAATTGAGCCAGCAAGTTTTCAGCGACCGTTTTCCAGATACCGGCTGGACCTACGACCCATCAATGCTGGAATTGTACGTCAGGCGTTCTGACCGAGGTGGCGGCTACACCCTCTGGCATGTACCATCCAGTGGTGACACGTATATCAGCGCCCGATACTGGTAATGCGGCGAACCATTCCGATGCACGGGAGCGGCGAAGTCGCGTTTTGTGACAATTGAACATTCCTCGTCGCCGCCCCGTGATCGGCGACGTTCGTCGACAGCCTAATGCAACCTAACAGCGATGCAAAGCAATTGAAGTTTGAGCGGTTTGTCACCAAATGGACGGTGGGCGATACCTTCGCATATTGGCTCTGTCTTCTGAGACGCGACTCTAAGCTACCCGCGATACAAGAACTTGCCTCGGCGATGTCCTCCCAGTGCGATATCGAAGAGCAGATGTGTGACCCCGTGGGCTTTTCTGTCATTCATCCATACAGCCCTGATCCATTGATGCCTGTTGCGCCCGTATCCGTGGCCAAGCGATGGTCACCATTTCCCACCGCAGAAAAGAGCCTTGGTCAATGCTCCAAGCTCGAAATGGAAGAGAATGACCACTTGGTATTTGCGTACGCAGTTTGGGCTCCAACGTGGATCGCTGACACTCCTGGGAAGAGCTTTTCCAAAGACCGTCGGCATTTTCACTTTCTTTTAACGTCAGCTAGCGTCGCTGCTGCTGCGAACGGCATGGATATCTTCTTGGCTGGTAGAATTGGCTGGGACTATGAGACGGAACAGACCGGAATGAATCCCGAAGCGGCCGTAGCTATGTTGACATTCGGGTACCTATTCCCTGATCGCATTCCTCGTTAGCGACGAACCATTCAATGCACGCGAGGCCCGGTTGTGCCGTTAAATGAGTGATCAATCCTTCGCCCGTCCCGCGTGATTCCTACCGTTATTCGACTGAATCATGCCTAGCGAATCGGAGAATCCATATCGACCGCCCGAGCACGACCAACCGGAACACTATGTCGACGTGCTTCCGACGCCACAGGGCATTCGACGCTTTATCCCAGTCATTGTAGGACTGTCTTTTGTAGGCTACTGGATCGGAGGTTTGTACTTCTTCAAAGAGTGGCAACTCGATCTGATCGAGCTTCCCGAGTTTAAGAAACAGGCTCTCGTAAACGTGTCTGGCTCAATCGCTGTAACCGTCTGTTTATTTATCGCGTTATTGATGCGGCGTCCCATTTCGTTCTTGGTTCTTGACCTGCTTCTGATTTCGCTCCAATGCCGATTGTCCGTTCTTGCTGTGCGATCCGGGATGGTGACGAAGCTTGACGCATCAGTCCCGACGATTCCAATTTGTCTTGCACTGGTGGCCATTGCCTGGCTTGCGTTTGTATACTCACGCCCTCGGCAACGCCGGTGACACGGCGGAATAACCAATAAGGATTTGACTTCGCGTGGATGCGACGGTTGAGTCACTTTCTCTTTCAGCTTTCTTCGTTCGTCGCGGTTCAAAACTCGAGCGTCTAGCCGAAGCTCAAGTCCTCCGTTCAAGAAGCCCGGGGATGAACGCCGAACGGCCAGCCTGTTCTCCCTTGAACTTTGCTTCTGATTCCTGCCCTCCGGTAGAAGGCTCTGGTTCGTTCCAAGTGCAACTCTTCGGTGGTTGGCCACCTGCTCGGAGTTTGGTTGGACTGAATCGGCCGTGAATGGCATCGATTGAGATTCACTGCCCGGTGGTTTTGATGCAAGAGATTGCCGTCGCGACATATCATCCCCTTTCGCCCTCCTGAAGACGTTCGGATTCGCTCGGTCGTTTCACTTCCCTGGTTCATGCGTTAAGCAGTTCGGCAGGAGTCTTTCAGCATTTTGAATATTTTGGGTAGCGTCGTTGCTCCCACGTGCAACCGGGGCTAACGCCCAAACGGCTCACATGGTTTTGCTCGATCATTCCTGCCGACCTGCTTACCTCGTCGGTTCTTGATCGGCTTGTACCAGGCTTTTGTCTTTGGGAAGCGGTGAGGGTCAATTCCACGCCGCGTCCGATGACGCCCGAAACCACTCGCACCGTCTCGAACACCCGAACCCAATCCGCTTCGGTTCCCCTTCCTGACGGAACTGCAATCAACGTTCCGCCAGACGACTACGAGCTGTTTCGGCAACTGTTCCGTGAATTGGGACCGGTCAAATCGACACATGAAGCCCCGGGGCTTCCCGGGTTGCCCCAATGCGAAAGGATGCCTTTTGCGGCGGGAAATCTCGCAAATGTCGGGGTGATGGTGCGCGATGACGGTACTTTGACCTATTCGCTTGACGATTCCCACTACAATGGCGGTGATGCGAAACGATTCATCGTGGCCGCTGAATCGATTCGATCGCGATTGGGTCCGCCGTGAAAAAGGGAGATCTATTCCGATGCATGGGAGCGGCAAAGTAGCGTTTTCTAACAATTGAGAATCTCTCGTCGCCGCGCCATCAACGGTCACGTGATTCGCATTGCATACGAGGCATGTCAAACAATGAAACTTAAAACGAGACTAGTTGCCGTCGTGGTTGCGATCACGCTTGCCGGTTGCGACCAGGCTAAGAACTCGGACTTGGTGATTGACAATCGGGAGCCGGTATCGTGGATAAATAGTCCGCATTCAGAATGGCCACAGGTTCTACTGACAAATTACGCGGAATTTGATGGGCACACGTCACTCGAAGGCGCGAGTTCGTTTTTGGTCAAGAACAGCAAGGGAGCTGTTGTGGCGATTACCGCGAGACATTTGCTCAGTGAGCAGGGCGGTGTTGAACCAGCGATAGCGGTTGATCGTGTCAATGACGTATTGAAAGGATGGATTTTGTTTCCTCGTGACAACCCCGATGAGTTTGTCAGATTACGTGGCATAACGTTGTCTGACATGAGTCATTCGGACGAGGCATGGAACGAAATTGACTTTGTTGTCCTCGACCTTGCGGAAAACCCACCGAGTCAGTTCGAGCCACTTCCGATTCGGATATCGCCAATTCAAGTTGGCGAGAAGGTCTACCTTTTTGGCATCCCCTATGATGAATCAGGTGGCCAGAATATTTATTCAGGAACAGTTACTGAACGAAGTGGTACGCGATTTCGATACGACATTACACCATCAGCAAACATACGTGGATTCAGTGGTGCGCCAATTGTCGACTCCAAAGGATACGTCGTTGGATTGATGACAGTCTGGTTCCACGCTTCTATGGATGGTGACAATTACCTGGAGGCCGGCGGACAAGATATCGGATTGGTTGTCCCAGATATTTCGAGCCGGGCTTCAACTTTGACAACCGGCGAATCACCATGACATTGACAGGAATCGGGCTTGCGGCCGTTTTCAAGTGGAGTGTCAACCGTCGCGACCGGGTGATGTCCGCTGATACCCGACTGAAGTGCTTGAACTGAAATGGGCCTGGGCGAAGCTTCACTTGCAGTGTTTTTTTGCATCGCAAAGATTGCGTTGCTGGCTGCGATCCTTCTGACGGTGCTCTTACGCATCTTCCGCCGGTTGCATTTCGGCAAACTGCTACTACTTGGATTTGTCCTATGGATCGCGTTCACGTTGACGGGAACCAAGCTTTTCCACCACGACCGATTTGTCGAACTGCATCGATCTCACAACGACTATGTCCCGACGACCGGATGTTTAACCTACGAACCAAGCTTTGGGCATTTGTTCGCGTCGTATTCGATGTCACGCACCGAATTCGATGTTTGGATCGCTCAATTCCCTGTTCCTATATCCGAATACGATTCACAGCTTCAACGATTTGACGAAGCGCGACTCGGTTTTGCCGATCCTGATGCTGCCTTCGCAACCGAGTCCGCTTCGAACGGCGGACAAACGCGTGCTTATTTCAAGGACGGTACAATGTATCTTTCCCGAAACGTGATGTAGAAGATCGATCCCGTTCCGCCTCCCGCCGTGCCCATCGGCCACGGCGGGAGGCGGAG
>NZ_LECT01000005.1 GCF_001027925.1 Rhodopirellula islandica
CGCGAACCGGAGGAGCATTCGGCGGCAATCATCGCCCCGGATGGGGCCGGCGTTCTTAGCTCGGGGCGGAAGCCCCGAGACCGATGACGAAACCCAAGAAACCGCCCCGGACGGGGCTGGCGTGGGGCTTGCCGCGTGGGCCTCGCTGACGCGTCGGGTTTCCATTTCGGCAGGCTTGGAAGCCCATCGTACGGGGCGCGAACCGGGGATCGTTCGGCGACGGAACGGCAAACATCTGTCGTCGCTCTGCGACTTGGGGTTTGTCTCCGGTTGATCGAACAACCGCGGAGCGGTGACAGTTGTCAGCCTCGGGTTTTCAACCCGAGGTCTCGAGCGTTACCCCACACGCTCGGCAAGCCGCGGAGCGGCGACAGGCGAGCTGGGATGGATTGAAAAAGTGAAATTGGAAATTGTAAATTGATAAATCCGGGTGGTTGGGGCGGTGACGAGACGCGAACCGGAGGAGCGTTCGGCGGCAATCATCGCCCCGGATGGGGCCGGCGTTCTTAGCTCGGGGCGGAAGCCCCGAGACCGATGACGAAACATGAGAGGCCGCCCCGGACGGGGCCGGCGTGGGGCTTGCCGCGTGGGCCTCGCTCACGCGTCGGGCTACCAAGGCCTTTCGATTCTTTCAGCGGCCTACAGTCTGGCGAGCCGTTTTTCTGCGTCGCCGAAGTCATCGAGTTCGACTCCCATGCGATCCATGATCGACAGGTACATGCTGCACAGTTTGCGGTCGTCGTCGGATTCTTCGAGGTAATCCAGGACGCGTCCGGTTTCCAAATTGCCTGACAACCCACCGGTCAGCAGCACGGGCAGTTTGCTGGAATCGTGAGCGTTGCCTGACCACATGCTGGACAGGAACAGCAGGCATGAATGGTCCAGCACGGTGGCGTCCCCTTCCGGCATCGCGTCCAGTTTTCCAGCCAAGTACGCGTATTGGCTGCAGTAGTACCGCGAGATTCGCTCGTAGGCATCGGAGCGATCGCTGTGCGAGGCGGAGTGGTGCGTCGATTTCACGTCCAGGAATGGGTAGAACAAACCGGACAAGTCACGGTTGAGCAGCAGCGTTGCCACACGGGCTTTGTCCGTTTGGAATCCCAACGCCACGATGTCGCACATCAATCGCATGTGCTCACGAATGTCCTCGGGCAAGCCATCGTCCGGGCGTTTCATCGCGTGGATCGGTTTGCCCTGATCTTTGGCGCGGTCGCTGGCTTTGGAGTGAGCCGCTCGCATCGATGCGGCGCGTCGCTCGACTTCGCGAACGCTGCTCAAAAACTCCTCCAGTTTGGCGCGGTCGGCAGAGCTGACTTGTCGACGCAGGGAGGCCGCGTCTTCGCCGACCCGGTCCAGAATGCTCTCGTTGCGACGACTGCCTTGATTGTCAAACAATGCATCGAAGGCGAGTGACGGGTAGACTTCCATGGGCACCGGCGACGTCGCGTTTTGCCACGAGATGTGCGAACTGTAAGCCATCGAGAAGTTGGTTTCGTGGTAACCCGTCACGGGCTGTTCGCAGCCGAGCACCAAGCTGGGGACCGCGGTTTGATCTTGGAAGTGGTTGGCCAGCATTTGGTCCATGCTGATGCCGCCGCGAAGCTCCGAGCCTTTTTTTAGCGAAGCTCCCGAGAGGATGTTGCCCGTTTGTCCCGGGTGAATACCAACGCCGGTTGCGTTCTCATTGAACAATCCGGTGATGAAATTCATCTTGTGTTTGAGCGGTTCCATGGGAGCCAGGCTCTTGCCCAGTTCCATGTCTGTGCCGGCACCTTTGGCCCACCAGTGATCGGCGTTGATCCCGCAGCCCATGAACAACGCCGCAAAACGCTGAGGGGTTTCGGCGGCATCGTTCCCAACCATCGTTTCGCGGCCCCAGACCGGGATCGATTCCAACCAAGGCAATGCCATGGCAACGCCGGCACCACGCAGCAGTGTTCGTCGGTTGACAGCAGGGTTCATGGGGAAGGTTCCGTTTCAGAGGAAGGGGCGGAGTCGACGGAGGCAAGTTGAACGCGTTTGTTGCGGAACGCGGGGCTGGTCACGATCGTTTCGATCATGGATGAAAAGCGGTGCTCGTTGGCTTGCAGATTCGATTTCATCTCGGCCACCAGGGATTCATCCGAAAGTTGCAGCGATCGTCCGAGAGCGTACGCCAGCAACTTGCGGCACAGGTGTTCGACAAAGTCGTCTTCGCGATCGCGGCGGATGTAATCTCGCAGACCTTGGATGCCGTCACCTTGGCCGCCATCAGGAAACACGACGCTGGCGTCGATCGAACGTCCACCCAGGTCGGCGTCTCGCATTTCACCGACGGGGCCGTAGCCTTCGAAGACCAGTCCCATCGAGTCGATTCGTTCGTGGCACCCGGCGCAGCTGGGGTGTTCGCGATGCCGCGCAAGGGCCTCGCGAATCGTCAGGTCGCCCAGTTTGGATTCGTCTTCGGGAAGCTCAGGGACTTCGGCCGGAGGAGCCGGGACGTGCTCGCCGAGCATGCGCTGCACGACCCAGTTGCCCCGCTGCACGGGGCTGGTTCTCAGACCCGGTGAATTGCGAGTCAGGAAGACTCCCATCGGTAGCAAGCCACCGCGTCCAAACTGGTTCGCGTTGGGAAGTTGAATCCAGCCATCGGTGGAGGCGGAGGCTTTCAACAGCGAGTCGAATTGCTGTTCCTCGACCCCGTAGTGCATCGCCAATTCGCGATTGACGAAGGTGTGATCTGCATACAACAAATCAAGCACCGATCCATCGCGTTCGATCACGTCGGTGAAGAAACGCAGGGGTTCTTCCAGCATGGATTGCCGTAGGTCGTCGGTGAACGTCGGGAACCGTTCTCGGTCAACGCCGTTGTGCTGGTCAAAGCGGCGGAAGTTCAACCAGTTGCCCATGAATTCGCGAAGGAAGCCTTGGCTGCGATCGTCCTGCAACATGCGGCGCGTCTGTTCGATCAGGACGCCAGGGTCTTGCAGCTGATCCTTCGACGCCAGCGCCATCAGCGTTTCATCCGGCATGCTTGACCATAGGAAGTAGCTCAAGCGATTGGCCAGCGAGAATGAGTCCAGCGGTTCAACGCCGGTGGGCAATTTGGGGTTGTCCTGGGCTGACGTGTTCGGGGCCGACGTGTTTGGGCCAGATTGGGCTGGACGGGATTGAGTTGGGTCGACGCGATAGCAGAAGTGCGGCGACATCAAGATTCGCACGATGCAGTCGCGAATGGATTCCTCGTGATCCAGTTCGCCTTCGGTTCGCAAGTATTGATAGAACGCGAGCAGTGAATCTTGGTCGGTTTGCTCGAGTGGGCGGCGGTAGGCTCGTTCAGCAAACTGCAGCATCGCTTCGAGTTGGACCGGTTCCGATTCTTCGCGAATTTTTTCGAGCGAACGGAAGGTTTTGGAGAGGTCGTCGAAGTAACGCCGAATCGCGGCCAAGGCCTTGGGGCTGGCCCCGACCCGTTCCGCTTTTTCGGCGTAGGTGTCGCGTAGGCCACGGACCTTTTCTTCGGCGATGCAGTCCTTGTCTTCAGCACGGTACCGGTCGAAAACTCGGTCTCGCATGAAAGCGGAGTCCGTGCGGTCAAACCAAATGAAGCCCGCATATTGACGCATCGGAGCGGAGGTGACGAAGTCCAGTTCCAGCCAGAGACGATCGAGCATTTCTCGCTGGGCATCCGTGAGCATCAAGTCGCAAAGCGGTTCGTCGTCGCGAAAGTACCCCATTTGGCTATGGAACCCGGCACTCAAGAAACGTCCCTTGAGCTTCTTCTCGTTCTTTTGATCCAGGTACACGCGAGCCCGCTCGGAGACCAAGAACTGATCCGGAAAGACGTTGCAGAATCGATCCAGCTCTTTTGCATAGGTCGCTTGTTCGGATTCCGATTCCGGGATCTGCATGGATGCGACGACGGCGTCCTTGGCGGGCAGGTCAAGCTGACTTGGGTCAAAGGTCTTCATCAACTCCGGCAGTGGCGGAAGTTGATCTGCTGCGAAGCGTCGTCGATTGGCAATGAATTGACGGTTCTTCCAAAGCACCAACGATTGCGAGCCCGAATTCATCTCGGGCGCGGTCAGGTTGGGCACGTCCGGGATCAACGCTTGGCGAAGCGACTCGATGAAGGTCGCCATGGTTTCACAATGTTGTCGGGCTTCTGAATCAGAAGCGTTCGATTGGGCAACTTCATGCCAAATCGTTCTCAAGGCGAAGATCGGGCCGATGGACGCTTGGTTCAGCTCGTTTGTTTCTTCGCTTTGCAACCGGTCTTCGTTCAGCAAGTTGCTCAACAGCTGACAGTAACGAACGCTGACGCCCTGTTGGGACGCCAGTTCCTCAAGTGAATGCTGTGTCGGCGATTGGTGGTGTTTCCAAACCACGAACAAGTGGTCCGAGACACGGGTGTTTTGTTGACGATAGAAATCGATGATGCGATTGACGCAAAACTTGTCGCGATCGGTTTCGGTGATCACGGGATGCGGTGCGAATTCGAGTCCTGCGGGCGTGATCGCCATGTGCTCGGAGACGCGTCGAGCCGCCTGCAGGTACTTCTTGAGCAGCGCGGGTGACATCGTCAGTGATTCACCAGAGTTGTCGAACCCGGCTTCGTTGGCGGGATCGATGGGGAAGTCGGCTGCGGGACGAATGTCGACGCCGGTGAGGTCACGGATGGTGCGGTCGTATTCTGCGCTGCTGAGTCGCCGCGCCAGCACCATCCCCGGGTCACCGCTGGTTCGCTTGGCTTCCGCTGCTTTCAGGGATTCGATCCAAGCGATCACCGCGTCTCGCTGCTCGGCGTTTGGTTGGATGTCCGAGTCTTCGGGTGGCATGTCACCCACTTCCAAGCGGTCCAAGACGACTGCCCAGTGGCGGAATCGTTTCACGACATCGTCGATGTTTTGGTCGACGCTGAGGTCCAGGTCGCCTTCGGCGGATTGGTCGTCGTGACACTGCAAGCAGTTCTGCTGCAGGAACGGTTGGACCGTGTCTTGGAACACAGTTTCCAGTGAGTCGGAGCCCACGGCGCTGACACAGAAATTGCCAACAAGAAGGGTCAGGGCGAATCGCATGAAATGCATGGCCGCGTCGTTGTAGGAGGGAACGCGAATCGGAGCATGAGGGGGCGGGGGGGACCGCGGCGGGTTCGGTCGAGGTTCGGCAACCAACGATCGAGCCGTCTATCATAACTCATTCCTTTCACGAGCGAGTGGGCAATCCAAGTGGGGGTTGAGATTTTGCAATCTTGGTCCCCTTCACCCATAATGAATGGTCTCTTCTGAGCCACTGGCGGTGCATCGCCGCTGTGTTGGTTACGCCCTTGCCTCATGATTCTCTTCCGCGAGCGATTTCAATGACCGCCGTTCCCACCAATGAAGGAAGCGAATCGGCGACCGTGTCGACGCGTCGCCAGCAACTCGAGCACCATCTGAAAACTTGTCCCACGGATCGCGAGGGGTACCTGGAACTGGCCACGATCTATCGCGAAGAACATCGTCCCTTGCAGGCGGCGAAAGTCTTGCGTCAGGCACATGAGTTGTTTCCGGACGACATGTCAATGTTGTGGGAATTGGAAGAAGCCCAATTGGCTCGGTCGGTCCAGCAGTTGGTGGAGGTGCGAGATTTGGCGACTCGGTTGGGGAATTCCTCCGCCGATCATGAGCTGGATCGTGCGACCACGGACTGGGCCAATTGTCGGCTGAAGGTTTGCCGGGCCCGACTCGCGCGGGATCCTTCGCTGACCTACCTGCACATGGTCCTGGGCGAAGCCCTGTACGACCTGGAACGATACGAGGAAGCGATGGAGGAGTTGGAACCGCTGGTGGATTCTGAAACCCATTCGCCCGGTGCCTACCTGTTGATGGGGCGTTGTCAGTTGTTGCTCAGTCAAGACATGGCGGCGATGAAGTCGCTGCGTCAGGCATCGATCCGGCGTGCGGTGGTCGGGCCTGCGAAAACTCGATCGGCGGCGCTCCGGTTGCTCATTGATTTGGCCGAGCGTCATGGTTTGCATGCCAGTTTGCAATTTTATCAACAATCTCTCCAGGCGATTTCATGAATCAAGCCATCGGTGACCCGGATCAAATTCGCCAGTTCGCATCTCAATTGGCTCGATTCGCGGAGGAGCTGCGGCAACGCGGGACAGGGCTGTCGGCTCAAATGAACCAGCTCGAACAAAGCTGGCGAGACGACCAGCAGAGAAAATTCAATCAAGAATTTCAGGATCAACTGCGGCAACTGCAGCGTTTGGTGCAGGCCACCGACGAGCATGTGCCCTATCTGATGCGGAAAGCAGATCAGTTGGACGCCTACCTGGGACGCTGATCCCGCGATCGCGTTTCCGTCGCTCTGCGACTGCGGGGCGGAGGCGTCGCGTGAGGGAACCGCGGAGCGGTGAAATTTGCCAGCCTCGGGTTTCAACCCGAGGTCTCGGGTGGCGTTCCCGAAACCGGACAGCCACGGCGTGGCGACAGGTGTTGGGAGCGCGTGTCCGGCTGTCGTCGCTCCGCGACTGGGATGATTGTCGGGCGTCGGCGGGCCTTGGGTTGAAACCCAAGGCTGGCGGCTTCCGTCGCTCCGCGACTGGGGTGCGTTTCGATGTCAAACCCATGCTCATTGGGCAGTCATCGCTCTGTGACTGTGGGGTGGAGGCGTCGCGTGAGGGAACCGCGGAGCGGTGGCAGTCGCTAGCCTCGGGTTTCAACCCGAGGTCTTGGATGGCGTTCCCGAACCAGGACAGCCAGGGAGTGGCGACAGGTGTTGGGAACGCGTGTCCGGCTGTCGTCGCTCCGCGACTGGGATGATTGTCGGGGGTCGGCGGGCCTTGGGTTGAAACCCAAGGCTGGCGGCTTCCGTCGCTCCGCGACTGGTTTGCTTTGCGATTAAAAAACAAGGGTTCTTGCAACGAGCGGTCGCAATGTCCACCCTAGGGAAGCGGGAAAGCAGAAATCTCACGCCCCATTCGTCCAAATGACCCTTCAGGCCACTTGGTGAATCGGTCGATACTTCCCGTCTGAACTTGCGATTCAACCTGATAGCGACCCCACTCTGATCAAAGGCACTTCCCAACGATGAGCCAGCACCCGAACTCGTTTCCAAAATTGCACAACGCTGCTTGGCCCGGAGTGGTCGGCAAGGGCGACGACGATGCCAACCCCATCATTCCCTTGGATGAAATGCTTGACCTGACCGCTGCGGCGGAAGTGGACGGGCGGAAATTCGACGGCGTCGATCTGTTTCTGTTCTCGCCTCACGTGTCCATCGACGCGGACGATGCGGAACTGGAAGCCTTGGCCGAAAAGGTTCGCAGCCGATCGCTGAACATCGGCACCGTGGTCGCTCCCGTTTGGGAACCCACCGGCGGCGGAAGCGCTGGCGGCAGTCCTGAAGAAGTCGAAGCGTTCTTGAAGCAAGTTCGCAAGGGCTGCGAGATCGGCAAGAAGTTGCGTGAACTCGGCGTCCGTCCGTATGGATGCATTCGCTTGGACAGCGCGATGGGTGTGGCGGATTGGGTCAAGGATCCTGAGGCCAACCAAAGCAAGATCGCCGACACGTTCAAAGCCGCATCGGATATCGCCGAAGAGTACGACGAACGCCTCGCCGCGGAAGGTGAAATCTGCTGGGGTGGCATGCAGTCTTGGAAGAAGATGGTTGACTTGCTTGAGCGAGTCGGTCATCCCGAGCGATTTGGTTTCCAAGCGGACATGGCTCACACGTTGCTGTACCTGCTTGGTTACAACGCACCGGAAGATGCGATTTTGCCGCAAGACTTTGATTGGGCCGACAAAGAGAAAAAGGCGGCGGCATTGAAAGAGTTGACGCATGCCTTGCGGCCATGGACGATCGACTTTCACGTCGCACAAAATGACGCGACCGTGCACGGCACTGGCAGCCACGACAAAACGGGACGGCACTGCTTGCCCAACGATCCCAACGGCAAATTGGACATCGCCACCGACGCGGGCCACTGGTTGCGTGACGAGCACGGGGACGTGTTGCAGACCTGCAAGCACATTTGCTGGGACGGGTGCATGTTCCCCAACGACGTCATGCACAAGCCTGAGACCTGGAACGAAATCCTGGCAGCGATGCTGAGCGTGCAAGACGCTCACGGCTGGAACGAGTGATTCGAGGTGGTCCCTCGCTCACGCGTCGGGTTGTGGTTTTTTCACGCGTCGGGTTGTGGTTTTTCGTGTGAATCACTTGATCAAGCGACGGCTTTCGCCACTCTGCCAAGAGTTTCATGTCGCTTGCGAAAATGGATTGTCTTCCTGCCGAACTAACTTTTGTGGCGGAAGGGCGTCTGCCCTCCATCTACATCAATCTCCTTCTTCCCCTCAATAACGAATGAAACCTCTGAACATTGGCCTGATCGGCTGCGGCTTCATGGGCCGAACGCACACCAACGGGTACCGCCAAGCTCCGCGTTTCTTTGACCTGGAATACCATCCCGTCTTGAAGGCCGTTTGCGCTCGCAACGAAGAGAAGGCCAAAGCCTTCGCGGAACAGCAGGGTTACGAGTCGGTGGAAACCGATTGGCGCAAACTGCTCGAACGCGATGACATCGACGCGGTTGACGTTTGCACGCCCAACAACTTGCACAAAGAGATCTCGATCGCCGCTGCCGAAGCCGGCAAGATGGTTCTGTGCGAAAAGCCCTTGGCGATGAACACCGCCGAAGGCATCGAAATGTGCGAAGCGGTTGAGAAGGCCGGCGTTCGCAACATGGTTTGGTACAACTATCGTCGTGTCCCCGCCGTGACGTTGGCCAAGCAATTGATTGACGAAGGTCGGCTTGGCAAGATCTTCCATTACCGTGCCAACTTCTTGCAGGACTGGACGATCAACGCCGACGTTCCTCAAGGCGGTGCGGCAACCTGGCGTTTGGATGCGGAAGCCGCTGGCAGCGGCGTGACCGGTGACTTGTTGGCTCACTGCATCGACACCGCTCTGTGGCTCAACGGCAGCATCCAAGATGTTTCGGCCATGACGGAAACGTTCGTCAAGGAACGGGTTCACGCGGAAACCGGCAAGAAGACTCCGGTCAAAATTGACGACGCGTGCTCCTTCCTTTGTCACTTTGACAATGGTTCGCTCGGGTTGTTCGAGTCGACTCGTTATGCTCGCGGTCACAAGGCGTTGAACACGTTGGAAATCAACGGTGAGTTCGGCTCCCTGCGTTGGGACCTGCACGACTTGCATCGCTTGGAATTCTTCGACCACAACGACGACAGCATTGTCCGCGGTTGGCGCAGCATCCATGTCAGTGATGGCGATCACCCTTACATGGCCAACTGGTGGGTTCCAGGGTTGCAGATCGGCTATGAGCACACCTTTGTGCACCAAGTGGCCGACTTCTTGAAGTCGTTGGAATCGGACCAGCCCGCTGCGCCGACTTTCCGCGATGCACTGGAAACCCAGCGTGTTTGCGATGCCGTGTTGGACAGTGCCGCGACCCGCAGCTGGAAAGACGTGAAGTGAATTCCGTCGACCTGGCTGGTTTAGCAGAGTTGTTTCCCGCCGATCGGTTTCGGACCGACTCAGCGGCTCAGGCGGCCTTCGAATCAGACGGGTTGCTCGCTTATACCGCTCGACCTCGCGGGGTGGTCTTTCCCGAGACCGCTGACGAGGTCGTTTCCGCGGTGCGTTGGTGTTACGAGCATCACGTGCCGGTGGTCGCTCGAGGCAGTGGCACGGGCCTCTCCGGAGGCGCGATGCCGCATCGCGACGGGATTGTGATTGCGCTGAATCGGCTGAACCGAATCTTGCACGTTGACCCCGTCGAACGAACCGCGACGGTCCAGTGCGGGGTGGTGAACCTCGCCGTTTCCCAAGCCGCTCGGCCGCATGGTTTGTACTTCGCGCCGGATCCTTCCAGCCAATCCGTGTGCACGATCGGTGGCAACATCGCGTTCAATTCCGGGGGTGCTCACTGCCTGAAATATGGCATGACCGCCGGGCACACCTTGGCGATGGATGTGGTGCTGGGCGATGGGACCGTGACCAGTATCGGTGGGTCGTCGTTGGAGCATGCTGGCCCGGACACCACAGGTTTCTTCTGTGGCAACGAAGGCATGCTGGGGATCGCTTTGCAAGCGACGTTGCGATTGCTGCCGTTGCCGGAAGTCTTTCACACCGTTTTGGTGGGGTACGACGACATCCGGGCGGCCGGGAATGCCGTCGGGGCGATCATCGCTGCGAATCTATTGCCGGGTGCGATGGAAATCATGGACGCGATGTCGATTCGCGCCGCCGAAGCCGCGGTGGCCTGTGGCTATCCCAAGAACGCCAACAGTGTGTTGATCGTGGAGCTGGAAGGTTCTGCGGAACGCGTCGCGATGGAAAGGGAAATTCTGGCCGACGTGATCGACAGCACTCACCCGTCCGCGGTCGAGATCGCTGCCAACGACGCCGAGCGACTGGCGATATGGAAAGGCCGCAAATCGGTGTTCTCAGCGGCGGGGCGATTGAGCCCTGACTTCCTGGTTCAGGATGGCGTTGTGCCGCGGCGGCGATTGGGAGAAGCCCTCGAGCGAATCGAGGCGATGAGCCGCGAATGTGGCGTGCCCGTTGCAAATGTTTTTCATGCGGGCGATGGCAACTTGCACCCGCTGATCATGTACGACGGGAAGATTCCCGGTGCCTTTGACAAGGCCAATGAGTTCGCTCATTCAATCCTTCGGTTGTGTATCGAAATGGGCGGTTCCATCACGGGCGAGCACGGCGTTGGAGTCGAGAAACGGGGTGTCTTCGCCGAGATGTTTGACGAACCCACGATTGATTTGATGCACCGCGTGCGAGCGGAAATGGACCCTCACGAGATTTGCAATCGAGGCAAGATGTTTCCGGATGCCGAGTCCCCTGCCCTGTCCACCTCCGGGTTGCATCCCTTGGAAAAAGCGGGAGTGATCTTCCGTGAGTGAATCCGAATCCACTTCCACATCTGCCATGCCAGCCAGCATCGAAGCTCCCGAATCCGTGAGTCACTGGGTCGAACTGATCCGCGATTGGAATGCTTCGTCGGCCGGGGAGCGTTTGATTCCGGTCGGTCGATGCAGCAAGCCTGGGTTGTCGCTTGCCAACCTTGGACAGGATTCTGGCTCGAAGATCGATTCACCAGCGAGTTCGCTGCGGCGAGTTTCCACGCGAAATTTGTCTGGGATCCTTCAGCACGACCCTTCCGAGTTCACTATCTCGGTCGCCTCAGGAACGCCGCTCAAAGAAGTCATCGCTGCGCTCGCGAAGCACGGTCAAACCCTGCCCTTCGATCCACCCCGAGCAGGAATGGGAGCGACGATTGGTGGCTGCGTCGCCTCGGGATGGAGCGGTCCCGGTCGCTGGCGATACGGAGGCCTACGCGACTTCATCTTGGCCGCTTCGTTCCTGGATGGATTGGGCAACGAAGTTCACACCGGCGCCCCTGTGGTCAAGAACGCAGCCGGGTTCGACTTTCCCAAGTTGATGGTCGGAAGCCTCGGTCGATTGGGGGTGTTGACGCGATTGACGTTCAAGGTCTTTCCCCAGTCCGTCGATCCGCAAACGTGGGCCGTCAAATGTGGCGACCTCGCCATGGCCACCCGGCACATGCAAACCTTGACCCGACTGCCGATTGAGTTGGACGCGATCGAGTTGTGCCAGCCCGGCATGACCGATCCAGAAGACTGGTGCATTGTATTGCGAGTGCCCGGACCGCCGTCGGTGGCGAAGTCCATCATGGATCGTGTACGGGAGACAGTGGGTCAGGCGGGGTCACTTGAGTTGTCGGAAGAGCATGCCCAAAAATCATGGTCGAAGTTGCTGGATGTCCCCGGAGAAGTGTCGGTTCGTATTCCGATCACGCCGCGGCAAATTGAAACGGCGGTTCAGTCGTTTCCCCAAGAGTTGACGCAACGAGGGTGGAAGATGCATTTCGGTCTGGCGGGCAATGTCATGTTCGTGACGGGGGCGGGTGACCTGACGGTGTTGGATGCTTGGTTGATGCAGCATTCCTTGGCTGGCTTGGTTCTCGACCCAGGCGAAACAAACCCACTTGGAACTCAGATCGGAATGTGGCGGCACGACGAAGTGGTCGTGCGCGTGTCTCGCGCGATCGATCCGCATCGATGCTTTGCACCGTTTCAGTTTGGCGAGCCAAAGCACACACAACGCACGGAGGCCTAATCGCCATGCAGCATGACATTCCCTTGGAAAGTTCTGGACCCAACGCGGATGCGATGGCGGAAGCCGTCAGCACCTGCATTCGTTGTGGTTTTTGCTTGTCGGCCTGTCCGACCTATGACGTGTTGCAACGTGAATCGGATTCGCCGCGGGGACGCATCATTCTGATGAAAGAGGTGTTGGAAGGTTCGATGTCGGCCGACGAAGCGGCGCCTCACCTGGACGCTTGTTTGGGTTGCTTGGCGTGTGAGCCCGCTTGTCCTTCCGGGGTGTCGTACCGACACCTGCTGAGTCCTTATCGTTCGCTCGTTCGAGAACGCATTTCTGTCGCTTGGCCACAAAGGTTGCAGCGCTGGTTGACTGCTCAAACGTTGCCTTACCCCAAGCGGTTTCGCTTCGCGGCGCGGATGGGATTGATAGGCAAAACGTTCTCTGCCTTGGTTCCATCGGTCCTGCGTCCGATGTTGGATTTGCTGCCAGAAACCTTGCCTGCTGCAAAGGAACTGCAGTCTCGTTACGCACCGCTGGGTGACCAAGTCGGCCGTGTCGCGTTGCTGGCCGGATGCGCCCAACAGGTCCTGGCACCTTCAATCAATGAAGCCACGATCCATGTGCTGCGGCACATTGGTTTGGAAGTGGTGGTGCCAACCGAACAGAGTTGCTGTGGTTCGCTGGCTTGGCATGTCGGCGACGGTGATCGAGCGGCCAAGTTCGCTCGCAACAACGTGCGTGCGTTTTCCAGTGACTCTCAGCCGATCGATGCGATTGTCACCAACGCCGCCGGTTGCGGATCGGGCATGCAAGAGTACGGCATGATCTTGCGTGGCACGGACATCGAGTCGCAGGCGATGGCATTGGCCAACACGGTGAAAGACGTTTCGGTGGTGGTGTGCGAGCATGCGGATCGGTTGCGTTTGCGACGGCCTGGGTTGGTTCACGAGGGCGAGGCCGTGGTGCGGGTGGCCTATCACGACGCGTGTCATCTGGCCAACGCCCAAGGCGTGCGAGTGCAACCACGTGAGTTGCTTCGCCGGGTCCCGGATGTGGAGCTGGTGGATGTTGCGGAGGCACACTTGTGTTGTGGCTCAGCGGGAACTTACAACTTGGATCAACCCGAAACCGCGGATGAACTTGGACGTCGGAAAGCCAAGGCGGTGATGGCGACGGGTGCCCCGATTGTGGTCAGTGGCAACATCGGTTGTTTGACGCAGTTGCAGACGCATCTGAATTCAATGGCGACCGAAGCTCATCCGGCCCCGCGGGTGATGCACACGATGGAATTCTTGAGTGCGTGCTTGGACGAGTCCCCGCTGAATTGAATCCCATTCTGATTCCCAAATAACCCCGAATCCCAGCGGCCACGATGAGTGCAAACGAATTGTCTTTGAACGAATTGGAAGCGTTGGCCCGTCAGGAGAACGTCCACGGGAAGACCGTCGACTGTTTGCTCGCACTGCAGTCCGACGACGAGGAAGTCCGGACTTGGGCGAGCGAGGTTCTGTCGGGATCGGTCGAGCCAAGTGCGGATGAAGAAGAGGAGATGGCAGGCCTGCTGGAGTCGGTTTTGTACGACGGCGAAGAAGGCAACCGCTGGGATGCTTTGGCGGTGGACCAGCTTTACTGGACCGCCACGATGCTCGGGCGTTTAAGCCAGTTGGACCCCTCGACCTGGAAGGTTCTGCGAGAACTTGCCGAATCCCAGTCCACCACGCTCGCCGCTGCCGCCAAACGTGCCCAATCGGTCATCGAGCGCTTGGGGTGAGTGACGATTGCTCGAATCAGTGAGCCTGGTTGAGGAAGGCTTGGGACGTGGAGTCCGGCAATGCTCTCCACAACGATGGAGGTTTGCACCCTGTCATCGACGGTATTGGGGCAGACTCATTCACCTTAAGCGTTTGCAATTCCCAAGACGCTGAAGTCCGAGATGAGCCCGTCTGCGGTTGCTTGCCGGAAGTCACCGCTCGATCGTCACCTGGCAAAATTTCATTTTGCCCATCCTGAGAGTGGGGTGTCGAGACGCTTGGATCCAGGCATTTCCCAGCTGGAACCGCCAATGATGCCGTGGCGAATGTCGTCTCAAGCCATCGCCCAATTTCCATTTCCCGTTGAGCCAGCCCATTTCGAAATGACGGGGGTGGAGCTTGAAGCCAACCGTCTCGCGACGAGATCAAAGCACGCCTAAGGGTGCTCGTTTGTTCTTAGTTGTGTCTTAATGTTGATTATATTGACGCTCAGGTTTTGCGTCTATATGTTATTGATTCGGGGGGTGCGGCCGGTATTTCGGGCACTTTCTCGTGTTTCTTAGACGTGACATATTTTCCCAAGGACTCAATGATGAAGACGAAATGTCGAAGCTCAAGTGGTTTCACGTTGGTGGAGTTGCTGGTGGTGATTGCAATTATCGGCGTGTTGGTGGGATTGCTGCTTCCGGCTGTTCAAGCCGCTCGCGAAGCAGCACGCAGGATGAGCTGCAGTAACAATTTCAAGCAAATTGGTTTGGCATCGCACAACTACCACTCTGCCTATGACCAACTGCCACGGCACTCGACTGGCACCTGGCGCGATGATGCTCCCAATGCGTGGACACCTTATGACACTCACAACTCGGGCTCATTGAGTGCGATGGTTGGTTTGCTTCCGTTCATGGAACAGCAAGCTTTGTGGGAGATGATCAGCAACCCATCGCAACAGCGAGTCGATGGTGGAGTTCAAACGCCGCCGTGGCCCGCCATGGGGCCCGCACCACGGATCAATGGTGGACGCAACCAATACATCCCTTGGATGACAGAAACGCCCGCGTTGCGATGTCCCAGTGACCCAGGGGTGGGACTTCCTGCAGGTGGTCGTTCGAACTACGCCTTTTGCATCGGTGATGCGTTTCAGGGGACGCCGTTCACTCGTCCGATTCGTTGGAGTAACTCGGGAGGCAGTCCCTTTGACGAGATTTCAGGAAGCAAGACCACTCAAGGTCGCTATGCCCGCGGCATGTACACGCACCGGACCGATCGGAAATTTCGTGACGTCTTGGATGGCTTGTCCAACACCATCGCAATGGGTGAGATGATGACGGACCTTGGCGACAACGACAATCGAACCACGCTCAACCGAACCTTGGACACCGTGGAGCAAAATGTTTCGATTTGCAAGGAGACGGGGCATATCGATCCGCAACGACCTTCTTTTTGGTGTGATGGAGTCGATTGTCCCGCACCGACAGGACCCGGTGCGTTGCACAGTCCGAACGATATCTACAATCGTGGGATGATGTGGATGATTTCGCTGCCGACCTCCAGCTGCATGTTCACCAACCTTCCGCCCAACTCGGAACTGTGCGTGGATCGCTGGACCGAAGGTGGTGGTTCGATCAGTGCCAGCAGCCGACATCAAGGCGGCGTGCACGTCTTGATGGGCGACGGAGCTGTCAGGTTCATCACGGACTCGATTGAAGCTGGGAACAGCCAAGCGGGACCTGTCAACGCTGGCCAACGCAGTCCCTATGGATTGTGGGGCGGCCTGGGAACTCGCGGGAACAAAGAGACCGTGTCGCTCGAGTAGTCCGTTTTTTGCTGCACTGAATCATCAAAATGTCCAGGGAGTTCGACTCCCTGTGCGGTTGCCATTTGGAATCGAGTGTTCCAAATGGCTTTTTACTTTCCGACGCTCCCCTTTTTATGAATGATTGAAATGAAATCGTTGAGTTTGAGTTTTGTAGTGTTCTCGATGCTTCTGTTCACGGTTGGTTGCGGTGAGTCCAGTACCGTCATCCAGCCTGCTGACGATGCACCAATGACTGAGACGGACCAAGAAATGGAATCGGATGACTACGAGAATGAAATGAAGAAGATGCAGTAGTTCAGCTTGCGTCGACGGTGCCTTGTATGTTTCTGATCAACACTGCTTCCTTGTTGGAGGACATTGCTCTTCCCAAGTCAGGCCTGCTGCTTTCTGGCCGCTCTTTCTGGAGAGGTCGAGCAGTTGATCGGCACCGTCTTTCAGCTGAGTTCCGCATGATGCACCTCCCCCAGAACGAAGTTTTGGGGGAGGTCGAGCGACCCCGTTCAGGCGTCCGTGCGGGAGGGAGCCCCAGTATGGGAAGCGGCGCGAATTGCCCTCCCCCGGAAATCTCGCTGAACGCTCGCTTTCCGACCCCTCCCAACTTCGTCGGGCGGGGTTCTCAAAACGCTGCTGGCACCGCATTTAAAAACTGCACGACCTCTTCACGGGCGGGCGTCTTCAGTTCACTGCTGGATCGGCACTTCAAAGCCGCCCGACCGCTGCGCAGGCGGGGTTTGCAAGATGGGCGAGCAAGGTATTTCAAAGCCGCCCGACCGCTGAATGGGTGCAGTGTGAGTGTGCGGGCGAATCAGGAACAGCGAGGCGGTCGTCGTGACCAGCGAGGGTGGTGGGCGGTCTGTCGCATGGTCTCGTTTTGTTTTGCGTGCCTGGGTGCTGCGATCGGCTGTCAGCCAAACGTCTCGCCACCTGACGCCCCACTTCGAGCGGAGTCCAAAGCAGAAGTATCCGCGAGTTTGCAGCGGGAGGTTTCGCATCCCAAAACGACCGAACGGCAGGACGCCCAATCCGACCCGCCTGATCGCCAAGCCTCTTTGGACGAATTGAATCGGATCTTAGATGGTTCTGTGGTCCACGACGCTGATCGGAATTCAGACAGCGCTGTGTTTGAAATCGTCGAGAAGTCGCTGGATCAGTTTCCAAACGATTCGGCGGTTCTGTATTTTTCCGCACTGGTTCAATATCATCGCCTGGGGCTGGTTGACGAAGCCATCCAGACACTGCGGCGAATCCAATTGGATGAACCGGAAGTGGGACCGGCGGCGTTGGGGATGCGATCCGATTGGCTCGCCCAAACGGGCCACTATGAGGAGGCGATTGCCGGCTATCGGAATCTGCTGGATCGCTTTCCTGAGGCGACCGAGGCACACCGTCAGTTGGCGGCCTTGTTGAATCGATTGGGGCGACGTCACGAAGCGGCGCGATACCTTCGCAATCTGGTGCGTTTAGGGGACGTTCGACAGGCTGAGCTGGCTTCTTTGCTTTCCATTCAAGATCCGTCGCTGACTTCAGCAGTGAACGGAAACCAGCCATCCAGCGAAGGTCTGTCGGGTTGGGTTGGGCCCATTTCCCAGGCTCATCGGTCGATGGCTTCTCACCAGCCACACTTGGCGGTTGATTCACTTGCGAGTTTGATTGGTGACTCAGAAGCACAAGCTTCGATCGGGTCAGGATGGGATGCCGCCTTGGCGCTGCTTGGCCGCGCTGCCGTGGACGCGAACGACAAGGAAAATCTTCGTTTGTGGTGGGAGCACCTCAATCCAGATCAGCTTCTTTGGGCGGATCATTGGTTTGCATTGAGCAGGCTTGTCAACGATCAATTGCGTGACACCGATTTGGCGATCCAGCTGATGGTGGAAGCCATCCATCGTGATCCAACCGATCGAGTCGCTCTCGGCTTGCTTGCAAACTGGATGAACCAAACGCAGAGATATGATGTCGAGGACGAGATCACACAGCGAATGGAACGGCTGAAAAGAACCGTGGTGCTGGGCAACCGAATCGGCGGTCAGGGGGCAAGTTCTCCGCAGAATGCTTCCGAGTCATTGGCGGCTTCGATGCTGCAACTTGCCGAGCACTTGGACCAAATTGGACGAGAGCTGGAGGCCAATGCGTGGCGAATGATCGCGGTGACGCAAGGATCCAAGGTGGAGAAGGCAAGTGTCGGGGCTCTTCAAGAACGTTATCAAGCCTTGCAAAAGAGCCGGTCTGGATTCCCAACGGTCAGTGACAATACCTTTGGGCTGCGAAGTGACGATCCGATCGCTACCCATCAGCGAGCGATCGAGAAGCTTTCGGAAATGCTCGAAAAGACGAAGTCCGTTGGTCCTGCCCGGCCGGTCGAGACCGACCCATCGGCAGATCCGGAAGTTGTCGTTCGGTTCGTTGATCGAGCACGCGAATGGAAGGTCGATTTTCGCTATCGGAATGCGGATCCACCCCGTCCACAAGATTTGAGCATCTTTCAACAGTTTGGTGGCGCCGTGTGTGCGACCGATTTCGATCGTGATGGATGGATCGATCTGTTCTTGGGCCAGGGTGGCTGTCATCCGAACGATGCAGCGACCACAGAGGTGTCAGCAGAATCCTCCAACCGGCTATTCCGGTCGCTCGCTGGCGCCTTCCAGGATTGTTCCGAGGTCGCTTCGGTCGAGGATCAGAGGTTCACAATGGCAGTTGCGGCCGGTGATTTGAATCAGGATGGATGGCCGGATTTGCTGGTCAGTAATTTCGGAAACAACGAATGTTTCATCAACAATGCAGACGGGACGTTCTCGCATTCGGAGGATCCTGCTTGGAACAGTCATCACGCCTGGTCTTCCGGCCACGCGATCGCCGACCTCACTGGGAATGGGATCCCGGATGTCTTTGAAATTCGGTACTTGAATGACCCTCGCGTTTTCGAGACGCTGCCAACGAATGAGCATGGGCGAGCGATCGATTACCGTGGACCGGAATCTTACCAGGCAGCGGGGGACGTTTTGTATGTGCGGTCACCCACAGGTCACTGGGACACGCGAACACTGGGGCTTGAGGAAGGTGCTGCGCCCAGTTTGGGCGTGGTGGTGGGTGACTTTGACAATCAACCTGGCAATGAGATTTTTGTTGCCAATGACACGGAGCCCAATCGATTTTGGAAACGTGGTCCTGCGCGAGGGGGGGATGGTTTCACCGGGAAAAAACAAATGCAATGGAACAACTTCGCGAAGCTTCGTGGTTGTGCGTTCTCTTCGCTCGGTGGCAGCGGAGCGTCCATGGGAATCGCTACCGCGGACTTTGATCAAAACGGCCGGATTGACTTTCATATCACCAACTTCCTCCATGAACCTGCTCACCTCTATTTGCAGAACGCAGACAGCTTCTTCAGTGACCATGTGACCGCGAGTGGACTTGCGAGGGACAGCATTCCGGTGCTCGGATTTGGAACCGTCGCGTTCGATTTTGAGAACGATGGGGATGAGGATATCGCGGTGCTCAACGGGCATATCGAAAATCTGGAGTATCGGGGGATGCCTCACAAAATGCCGGCTCAATTGTTCGTTCAGGAATCGACTCAATTCCAGAGTTTGGATGTCGACAACGACTGGGCGAAGCCCTCGATTGGGCGAGGGCTCATACGAACGGATTTGAACCGAGACGGGTTGGTGGACATGGTGGCGACTTTTCAAGATCGCCCCGTTTCACTCCTCGAAAATCAAACGATCTCTCATTCTGAGCGTGACTGGTTGAATGTTCGATTGGTCGGAGTCGAGAGCGAGCGCTCCGCCGTCGGTGCCAGACTCACGGTCGAGTATGACGGAGGGCGACAATTTCGGTGGCTGACTAGCGGTGGTGGGTACGCGTGCCAAGACGAGCCAACACTCTTTGTTGGCGGGATTCCACAAGGGCTCGGTGTTGATCTGATCGTCGCATGGCCATCGGGACTCAAGGAGACGTTCAAGAATGTCGAAACCAATCAGGTTTTGCTTGTCGTCGAAGGACAAGCCAGGTTGACGACCCTCCCGTGAATCCAATGCTGCCTGCTAAATTTCATCGGTGTTTGCACTCGCTTTGGTTCACAATGTCAGTGGCTTTGATTGCTGGCAGCAGCGTCGGTTGCGGACAAAAAAAAGCGGTGGATCCGAGTGGTTCGCCGACATCGAATTGGCAGGATTGGCTGTCCTCTGAGTCAGCGACGTCGGTCGCTCCGAGCACCTCGCATGACTGGGGAACTTTGCCCGCCGGGATGATCGGCTCGGATGCTTGCATTGAATGCCATCCGAAACAGGCGGAGGCTTTCAGTCAAACGACGCATGCCAAATCGGCGCGACGAATCCAGCGTGAGGAACTCCCATTGGGCAGTGACTTCGTCGATGGCAAATCTGGACGCCTGTATGAAGCTGAGATGACCGACGAGGGAATGCGGCATCGAGAATCCGTTTTGGGAACCGATGGAGAGTTGATTGCCCAGGATTCTGTCGACTTGGTTTTGGAACTTGGGTCTGGCACTCACGCCCACACCTACCTCGGAAAACGAGACGGGTATTGGATCGAATCTCCACTGACGTGGTATCAGCAGACAAGTCAGTGGGGACTTTCACCGGGATTCGATGGCGAGGATTCTGCCATGTTCGATCGTGTCGTCACCACCACCTGTGTTTTTTGTCACGTCGGAGAAGTGCGTGCTGACAAAGTTCAGCCAAGTCAATTTTCAATCACTCACGCCAGCATTGCCTGCGAGCGTTGCCATGGATCGGGAGTGCAACACGTTGCCGATCAAAAGAGCGACGAGAACCTCTCACCGTCTGAGATGAACATTGTTCATCCCGGCAAAATCGCTCGGGAAAATCGCGATGCCATCTGTAGCCAGTGTCATTTGCAAGGGATCGTTTCAAGCTCGTCGAGCGACTTTGATCGCTGGGACTTTCATCCCGGCGAGTTGCTCTCGGAGCATGTCACCGAATTTCAACTTGATGAGGGGGAAGAGAGTTTTCGGATTGTCGGCCATACCGAACAACTGCATCAAAGTGAGTGCTACCTGCAAACGGAGGTGCTGTCTTGCGTGACCTGTCACCATCCTCACCCAGTCTCCGGTGAAGCCGTCGCGTACCGGGATCTCTGTATCGGATGCCACGCGTCCCCTGCCTCGTGCGATGTGCCGCTTTCGGTTCGAATTGAAACACAGCAGGATCAGTGTCAGGCATGCCACATGCCTAAACGGCCAACCAACGTGACACATGCCGCGTTGCATGATCATCGAATCGCGGTTCACGACGAATCCTTCCTGCTCGCTGAGCTTTCTGTTCCAAAGTCAGCCTCGGCCCCGGCATCTGAAAAGCCCCGTCTGGTGGCGATTTCGGCAACGGACCACTTGGAGGAAACCGAGCGTGAACGCCGTCGCTTGCTGGCCTTTCACTCGCTCGCGAGTAGTGGCGGATTGCCAGGGTCGATGAAGGATGATTTCAAAGTTGCGCAGCGGGAGTTGGTCGAGCTGTTCAAGTCGGGTGTCAACGACGCGAGTGTTCGAACCACTCTCGCCAATTCGTACTTTGCCGCAGGGAAGTGGTCGACCGCGGAGAATTTGGCTCGGTCGGTTGTCGAATCGGAGTCCGTGGGGTCGCACACTTACGTCGGTGCGGTGGATGTGTTGGCACGGGTTGCATTGAGGTTGCAGGACAACGAAGCAGCGAAGTCCTGGTACCGTGAACTGACTCAAATGCGTCGGGTCTCTGGTGACCACTTCATGCTTGGGGTTTGTGAACTCAATGCCAATCGGATTGAGCCAGCGATTCTTGCGTTTGAGCAGGCACTTCGAATTGACTCGACGCTCCTTGTCGCTCATGAGTACCTCGCTCAGATATTCCAGGCGGAGAACCGGATGGATCGCAGTCGGTTGCACCAGCAAGCTGCTCGACGACTGCGTGCTATTTCGCTCGATCAACAACCTTGATCAGTCTGAACCTCCTCCCACACGCGTGCTCCCGCCGCCAAACGAGCCCGCTCGGTCGTCGAACGAATGCGCAATTGAGCATGGCCCCACCTCGCAAGGAGGTCGTGCAGTTTTTAAGTGCCGTGTTGCCAAGCATTTATCATTGCCCTCCCTCTGGGAGGGTCGGGCGAAGCGAGGGGAGGGGCGAGCATCGGAACCAGCGCGTAACCCTGGGCTGCGAAATGTTTGCTATTGGCGTTCTGATCACGAATGCAATTTTCTTCCGGCTTCTGCCTTTCTTCATCCCGGTAGGGATTTCAGATGGTAGCCGGGGGTTGCTGCGTAGCAGCGTACCCCCGGAAAGCGAGCTCCCATAAAACTCTTCATCCCGCCGTGGCCAAAGGCCACGGCGGGATGAAGAGTGGCGGCGTGGGGGGCGTGTCCATCGGTGGCGCTATCGCTTACCGACGGCTACCATCTGAAATCCCTGCCGGGATGAAAACTTGCGCAAACGCATGGCCGCCACAAGCTCAAAGAGTTAGCAGCCCAGCGTAACCCTCCCCGGTCCGAAGCGGGCTGACCTTCCCAAGAGAGGGTGGAGGAAAACTGCTCCACCTCCAAGTTCTGAGAAGCACTGAGTGCTCGGTAAAAAGAAGGTTGGAATGATTCAAAGGAGCGTTCAGTGAGGTCTCGCTTTTGCCGGCATCGACTGGGGCGAAGAACTCGCGTCCAATCGAGCTCGATGGGCTCAATGGCGGTCGAGTAGCCGTAGGGAATGGTTTGCGATGGCCTAGTGCTCCTGGAGCTCTTTTTTACCAGTTTTTCCTTGCTCTTCGGATCCACGCCATGCATAAATGCAGTCGAGCAGGCGGCTCACTCAGACTGACAGAATGTCTGCGGCACTTGGTTCTTCTCTTCGGAGGCTGATTCAGGGACCGCACTCGATTGGAAAGGATCGATGAGTGACAGCCGACGGACTGACCGAGCAGTACCTTTACGACGATGACCTGACCGATGGAGTCGGCCTGGACAACGCCACCGGCGTGACACCTCTGATCGGCAGCGCCGCGGTCTCGCTGGCCGATGCCCTGACCAAGCTGGCTGGCACCACGGCCAACGGTGGAGCCGGTGTGTCGTTCGACTCCGATGCCACGGGCTCCGCCCAAGTCTCGATCAACCCCGAGGGCGAGGTTCGCTTCTCGATCTCCGACGGTGCCGGCCGTAGTGTGATGAGCGGCATGATCGACGACAGCAGTGACCTGATCACCTGGAACTGCACCGTCCATGACCAAACCGAATCCATCGCCGGTTACGGAACCGTCCTGGCCTCCCAGAGCGTCAACGCTCTGGGGCATGTCCGCAAAAGCCTGACCGACGCGGCGGGACGCACGATCCAGAGCATTGATGCCCTGGGCAAGATCACCAGCTACGAATACGACGCTTCGGGCAACCGGCTCAAGGTCCGCGACCCCAACGGAGTCGGCCAGGACTGCCTCTACGATGCCCTGGGGCGTGACACCCAGTGCACCGACACCGCCAGTGGCGTGACGCAGAGTGGCTATGACTTGGCCGGCAACAAGGTCTCCTCGACCGATGCCAAGAGCAACACGACGACTTACGTGTTCGACGCACGCGGACGCCAGATCAAACAGGTCGATCGCCTCTCGGGTGAAACCGAGTTCGCCTACACGGACACCGGCCAGCTGGAATCGCTGACCGATGCCGAGGACCAAGTCACCAGCTACACCTACGACGCGGCCGGCACCAAGCTGACCGAAACCTACCCGGACCACGTGCCCAGCAGCACGATCGGTCAAACCGGTTACGGAATCGTCTCGTTCACCCCGGACGCCACCGGACGCACGGTTCAGCGAACTGACCAGCAAGGTGACACGTGTGACTTCACCTACGACCTGGCTGGTCGCCTGAGCAGCAAGGCCTACACCGGACACGCCAGTGGCCCGCTGTCAGGTCAAAGCCACACCGACACGTTCACCTATGACGACGCCAGCCGGATGCTGACAGCCGTCAGTGGCCGCTACAGCAACACGGTTACCTACACCTACGACGATGCGGGTCGCAAAGACAGTGAGTCAATCCAGATCGGCGGCCAGACGTACACGATCCTGACCGATTACGACGCGGCGGGCCAAGTGTCCAAGCTGACCTACCCGGACGGCAAAGAGGTCGATCGCAGCTACACCGACCGCGGCCAGCTTGCCGGGATCGACTTCGACAGCACCACGATCGACACGCGAACGTACGACGATGGCGGCCGGATGCTCACCAGCAGTTACAATAACGGTGTGAGCGAAACACGGGCGTACAACAACGACAACACGCTAGCGAGCATCAGCTTCAGCGGCGCGTCGATCGGGAACCTCAGCTACGGCTGGGACGCCAACAAGAACAAGACCAGTGAGGGGATCATAGGAACGATGAGCGGTTACGGGTTCGATGTCGGAACGAGCGGCTACGACGTCAGCCAATTCCGTGTCCGACACCTTTTCCAGTTTCGACTTCGTCGCTAATCACATGAGGTAGGAAGAGCCGCATGAACAGAACTGATTTGATCGCTTCGCCAACGAATACTTTGCTGCCAGCCTTCAGTAACGTGCTGTCGAGGAATCACGTTTTTTGCGGGGTCAATCAGACGAGCGAGGAAAAGGAATGGGAATTTACTTGCATCCACCCGACGAATATGGACAATCCTGGGCGTGAACTAACTCCGCCGAAACCCCCTGGGGCAGTTGATGGGTTCTAAGCGAAGACGCCGCAAAGTCGATTCCACGTCGAATTCGCAACCAGTTGCTGCGACGGTCGTGAAACGTGGTCACTTTGCCTTTCCACTGATCGGTGCTTTTCTTCTCGGCGTTGGAGGCTCTGCAGTAGTCCTGGTGGGAAAGCACCCACCAGCAACCGAGTTGTCAGCAATCGCGGACAAGCCATCGCCAACCCTCGGTGAGTTGTCGATGATGGCTTCCGACGATCTGAAAACACAAGACATTGCGTTGCTCAACTTGCGGTGCGCAGAAGGACTGCCAGGAAGTGAAGACCTGGATATTTCCCGTTCGTTAAAAACGCTTGATCGATGGGCGAACAAGGTTCGGCAGGAAACTGAGCGAACGATAGTGAACTTCTACACCGAACCGGATAAGTATGAAAACTCCATCGCTTACTACCGCATGTTGATGTTGGTGACGGTGTTGCAGCAGGACTTCGGCGTCCAGTACAACCCGGATCGAATTGAGAAGATCGACTTCACTCGCAGCAAAGATCTCTTTATTCATGGGATGATTAACAGCGACAACGGCGGTACTTGTGTTTCAATGCCAGTCCTGTACACAGCAGTCGCTTAGCGATTGAATTACCCCGTTTTTTTGGTCCAAGCGAAGGCTCACGTGTTTTGTCGATGGGACGGCCAAGGTGAATACATCAATGTTGAGGGGACCAACCGCGGGCTCAACAGCTATCCCGATTCTCATTACCTGACATGGCCACATCCAATCGCTAGGTCTTCCGTTGAACGCGGGCACTATCTGAAATCCCTTCCGATGGATGAAGCGTTTGCTGTATTCCTCGCATCGCGTGGGCACTGCTTCGAAGATAACTTCAATTTGCCCGAGGCCAGCGTCAGCTATGCGCTCGCTGTCAAACATGCATCACGCCATCCGATGTACAGGTCCCACTTGACGTCGTTGGTACGGCCACCACGGATCGAGGATCATCCTGACATCATGGCCCAGCAACGTCGGTTGGCACAAAAAAACCAGCAACCGTTCGACGCCTTTGGTCATCCAGTCAATCTCATGGCCCCGAATTCTCAGCCCGATCCGTTTGCCTTCCCCGAAATTTCACTCAGCCAGCCGCCGAGCAGTATTGGCGTTCAACCTTAAGAGCCTACTTCATGTCTACGAAGTTCTTGATGCCCGCGATGCTGTTGGTCGTGATGTTGAGTATTTGCGCTCAGGACGCGTCTGCAATGTACAATTCACGAGTGGGGAGTTTCTGCTCTAGAGATCCAATCGGGTTCAGAGGCAGTCCTTTTGGTCTCTACGAATATGTGTCCTCCAACCCCTGCAGGTACAGTGACTTCTCTGGGTTGGCTGCCAACGGCACAACAGAATGTGACATTGAAGGTGGCGGACCTTCAATCGTAGACATCCCAGGCAATTCGCCAACGAGACCATGTACCAAACGACACGAAGATGTTCACGTAGAGCAAAATAAAGGAACTGACAGCTGCTGCGGCAGAGCCAAGGAAGCTTACCGAAATGCCACTACCGAGAACAGTAAAGCCTACGTGCTTCGTGAGTGGCGGCAGTGGCTAGCGAGGCCATTGGTAAGAGGCAAAAGAGAGTGTCCCGCATATCAGGCTTCTGTTGATTGTGCTGCAGAAAACATCCTTAAGTTTTGCTTCAGCTGTCCCGAAGGCTCTGATTATCTAGGCGAAAAGTTTGTCTATATAGTTAGCTGCGGAAAATTCAAAGATTACTACGAAGCAGCGAAGAAGAAGAGAGATCGGCATTGCAAAGGCGCGGAGGGCTGGCGAGATCCACCATGTCCAATCTGACATTACATCGTGTGACAACAGCTATTCCCAGAGAGGGATTGGGCATTGTGAAGGTGACCGCACTGGCAACCGTTTTGATGCTTCTTTGCTCCGGGTGCAGACCGACACCCAAAACCGATGTTTCAGCTAATCGCGACCTTGAATCTCACAAGCCTGGTAAGCTATCGAAGGAACAGGCTAGGCATGTCGTGGACTTTATTTCAAATCATCTCACTTCTATTGATCAAGTTGTTGAAGTTATTGGAGAGCCTCGGGTTGGAAGCGGCGGAGTCTTCACGTACACCATCGAGCCTGCTTCTGGATTGCGTTTGTGGACCGATGACTATCGGTACGGAAATCTAATTTTGAAAGCAGCAGTGGTTGAATTTACGAACGAAGACACAAGCGGCAACGGGGCAACCTATCGAAGTGTCGACGTAGTTTACAAAGGCAGGCTGGACCTCGCGGATGAGAAGCTTCATGACTTACGCATGATGATTGGTCGCTAGCTGTTACCACCCGAATTTTGGCCGTGGAGCAATCAAACTGGCTCGCTCACTTTGTTAAGCCATCCGATGTGCAGGTCCCACCTGACGTCGTTGGTGCGGCCACCACGGATCGAGGATCATCCTGACATCATGGCCCAGCAACGTCGGTTGACACAAAGAAACCAGCAACCGTTCGACGCCTTTGGTCATCCAGTCAATCTCATGGCCCCGAATTCTCAGCCCGATCCGTTTTCCTTCCCCGAAATTTCACTCAGCCAGCCGCCGAGCAGTATTGGCGTTCAACCCTAAGAGCCTTCTTCATGTTCGCGAAGTTCTTGATGCCCGCGATGCTGTTGGTCGGTATGTTGAGCATTTGTGCTCAGGATGCGTCCGCAATGTACAATGCACGGGTGGGTAGTTTTTGCTCCAGAGATCCGATCGGGTTCACAGGGAGCAAGTGGTCTTTGTACAGGTACACGAAATCGAACCCAACGGTTGGTGTCGACCCAACCGGGATGATCGAGTTTGGTTTGCCAGATCCAGACAAAAATTGGGAAATCAAGAATTTCGAAAAATGCAAACAATGGTCAAGCGGAATCGCGGCAGCATTGCCTCCATCGTGCGCAGCGAGGTACTCACTTAATCTCAATTGCAAAAGATCAAGTTCGAAGTCTGAAACTAGCGGTGCAGTAACAAATGCAACCGGAGAGTCCATTACGATAGATGTCTTCTATGACGACCCCGACATAAAAGCAAAAGGGCTTACGATAGACACTCTTGTGAAACATGAGCTTCAGCACGTCTTCGATATCTGCGACAGCTGTGAAGGACATGAGATTATCTACCAACAACTTTTCGAGCCGGATGCGGATTTTGCCGAAGAAGTAATGTGCATGGAGATCCGCGCAATTATCGCTGAGGGCTCGTGCGATGCGTTTACCGACCCAAGTTCTCGCCGGGAGTGTGTGCGGAAGTCGTTGGAGATATATATTCCTCGCTACGGCACTATTGCGTTTATGCACGCGCTGGAAAAATGCTATTGGGACTCCACGTACCATACAGCACCACCTGTGTTCCCGTACTGACAATGAAGCATTGGAAGCTACAATTCTCGTTGCGAAACCTGCTGATTGCATCTTTTTTTATGGCCGTAGTGCTGCAGATGCATATCGGAGCGCTCTCCCACGACAAGTTAGCGATGCGTTGCGAATTTGACGTGGAAAATATGCTCTCGGGCTTGGGTGTTGCGTCTGAGTCGCTCCCGGCCATCTGTTGTCAACCTCACTATATTGTCCCAGGGTTCGCAAGAGTCGATGTGACTGTTGGAGAGGGACGAGCAAAGGATTATTTTTCATGGTACTACATCTGTGTCGCTGGCGATTTTTGGAAGCTTCCATTCAGCGGCCGGTACATCCCGTGGAGAAATTGACACTTCGTTCGAGTCCCCATGAGAGCGTAGCTGCATTTTGCCGCCACTTATAATTTCCTGGCAGTAATGCCCAGTGCGAATTCATGAAAAAAATGATCGCGCCGGATGGTGCCACCCACCAAACCTTGACTTCCAATCGCCGCTGCGTAGGATCGCTTTGTCTTGTCAGTCGGTTCCGAGATAGAGAGCTCAGCCATGCCGCGGCCTCAGCGATGCGAACAGTTTGATTCCAGCGAAGTTGGGATCGTGCATGTCGTGCAGAGATGTGTCCGCCGGGCTTTTCTGGCTGGTGTTGACCAGGCGACCGGCAAGGATTTCTCGTTTCGAAAGGAATGGATTCGTCGGCGGATGGAGGCTCTGGCCTCGGTGTTCGCAGTCGATGTGCTTTCCTACGCGGTGATGAGCAACCACATGCACCAGATCCTCCGCAATCGGCCGGACGTCTGTGCTCGGTGGAGCGACGAAGAGGTCGCGATTCGCTGGCTGCGAGTCTTCCCCGGCCGACGTCTCGAAGAACACTTGGCCGAACCCACCGAAAATGACGTTCAGATGCTGGTTCGAGATAAAGAGCGACTGGCTGAAGTTCGCCGTCGCTTGTCTGACATCTCTTGGTTCATGAGAGCCCTGGCCGAACCGATCGCCCGGATGGCCAACAAACAAGACGAATGCACCGGCCGGTTTTGGGAAGGACGCTTCAAAGCCCAACGAATTGTCGATGAAGCGGGCTTGCTCGCGTGTAGCATGTACGTCGACCTGAATCCAGTTCGAGCGGCCATGTCCACCACGCCCGAGACCAGCCCCCACACCAGTGCCTACGACCGGATTGAAGCTTGCAAAGGAGAACGAATCCCTTCAGCCGCGTTTGATCTCAAGCCGATCCCCACGGAAGGGGACCGATCAAAGGGGACGGGGGTAGTTTCGGGCGTCCAATCAACAGAAGAATAGGAAGCAGCCAGTTTTGGACGGCGAAGAAAAGGGGGGACAGGGGCACAAGCAGGCGCATCCTCTCAACAATGACCTCCGTCCCATTGATCTCGCTCGGTTCTGGAAGAAGTTGACGCAGAGGCGGGGAGTCGCAGAGACGCAGGGGAGAGTCGTAACGTCTGATCCCTCTGCGCCTCACCGCCTCTCGCGACTCTGCGTCGAAATCCTTGTGCGGGACCGGGAACGATCGTTTGTGGGTGGGAATCCAGCGCGGCTTGGGAACATAAGTCGGATGGCAGACCGGCGGGTCGGTTGCCTGGCATGACGGGCGGCTCCCCGCGCAAGTCGGCGAGCATGAGGATCAACCACGGCATGAAGTGCATTGCCTCGGCACCCGTCCGTCGGCCTTGCACCGCCATCGGAGTTTGGACAACGCCATTCGTGTCCGACACCATTTCCAGTCCAACCGTACCGGCGTATCCAGCCCAGTGCTAAGCACGTGAGCGGGAGTCATTGGGTTTGGTCACGTAGCGGTGTCTCTCCGAGACGCTGCTATTTGCGAGTCTCAGAGAGGCTCGCCTGCGTGAGGTTCTACCCAGTCATTCCTGCCTGCCCGCTTAGTCATTTCGATCACCGCACCGAGGGCTATCGCTAGGAGCCAACCGAGAAGAGTCGGGACGCGGATCTTCCGCAAGATTTTCGCTTGTTCAGCTCAGCCCAATGCGGGCTGTTTGGGCGGTTCATCGTTCCGGGGCCTGACGACCCCGGCAGTGGATCTGGCGACCCTTCGGGCTTTGTTGAGCCGAGCGATTGGGGGAGTGAGGATTGCTCCGCTGGTGAATCGCTGGGGGGCAGAAAGTCGCATTCCATGACGATCGAGCCGATTTGCAATGGACTTTTGGGGACGGAGAGCTAGTCTTTCAACACAAACCGCCCGCGACGATTGTTTTCGCGAAATGGCGGGCAACGCATCCGGGTTCATTGGGTCCCTGTGTCGATCACATGGTTGTGAGCGAGGGGAACACCATCTTGGTCCTGGGGCGAGTTCTTGAGCAACCTGGAATGGTTCTTGGGATTCGCTGATTGCATGGGTCACGCTTCACGTGATTCGAACCCAACCTTGGACCCTGTTTTGAACAAATTTGAAGATTTAGGGCTGTCTGGCCCTTTGCTGCAAGGCCTCGAGCAAGCCGGCTACGAAACTCCCACCCCGATTCAAGCTCAGTCGATCCCCGAAATTCTTGACGGCAACGACGTCCTGGGTGCCGCGCAAACTGGCACGGGAAAAACGGCGGCGTTTGCACTGCCCATCCTGCAGATCATGTGGGAAGACGATCAGGAACGGCGAGAGCCGTCCAACCGTCGTGGTGGTCGCCCCGGAAGGCGCCCCATCCGCACGCTCGTGCTGTCCCCGACCCGCGAATTGTCGGCTCAGATCGAGGCGAATTTCCGGATCTACGGCAAGAAGACTCGGCTTCGCAGCACGGTCATTTTCGGAGGTGTCAACCAAAATCCACAGGTTCGCGAACTGCAATCCGGTGTGGACACCTTGGTGGCCACGCCCGGTCGATTGTTGGACTTGGTCAGCCAAGGGTTTGTGGATTTAAAAGACGTCGAGATCCTCGTTCTGGACGAAGCGGATCACATGCTCGACATGGGGTTCTTGCCCGATGTCAAACGCATTTTGAAACTGCTGCCTCGCGATCGGCAGAACCTGTTGTTCTCCGCGACGATGCCCGGCCCGATTCGCAAATTGGCCGATGAGATCCTGGTCGATCCGATCACGATCCAGATCGCACCGCAAAAGCCAACGGTCGAGCGCATCGAACAGTCGATTTGCTTTGTCGCCCAAGCTGACAAGCCGCGATTGCTGAATCACTTCATCGAAACGAAGGCCACTGGGTCGACGTTGGTGTTCACTCGCACCAAGCACGGCGCCGATGCGGTGGCGCGTCGATTGGTCAAAGCCGGTGTCAAAGCGGCGGCGATTCATGGCAATAAAACGCAAGCCAATCGTGTGCGGACGCTGAATAAGTTCAAGAATGATGAACTGGATGTGTTGGTGGCCACCGACGTGGCCGCTCGCGGCATCGACATCGATGGCATTCAAACGGTGATCAACTACGACACCCCCAACACTCCCGAAGCCTACGTGCACCGCATTGGTCGAACGGGGCGAGCGGGCCGTGAAGGCGAGACCGTCATGTTCTGTGGCGGCCACGAGACCAAGTTTTTCATTGCGATTGAACGCGAAATCAAGCTTCAGATTCCGGTTGCGACTGGACTGCCCGGTTGCCAGCCTCGGCCGCTTCAGGACCCAGGTTCGGGCGATAAATCGAACTCTCGTTCGGGCGGCCGATCCGGCGGCGGAGGTCGTTCGCGATCTTCTTCCGACCATCAAGGTGGTTCGGGCAGCGGTGGATCCAAGCCCGGCGGCGGACGTCGCCGTGGACGTGCTGCAGGCAGCGTCAGTGGTCGTGGCAGCACGGTCGGACGCAAGTCCGCAGGCGGTGAAGCCAGCAAGTCCGGTGGCGGTTCCAAGAACGGTCGCGGACGTGGCGGACGACCTTCGTCACGCTGAGTCTCACCGGCTGTTGATTCAATCCATTTCGCCGGATGGAGAGTGGCGAGGCGGGATTTGCATGTTCGTCGGTGGCGCTATCGCTTACCGACGGCTACCATCTGACATCCCTACCGGGATGAAGAAAGGCAGAAGCTGGATGGGAAATTGCATCCGCTATCAAAGCATTCATAGCAAAATTTTGCAGTCCAGCCTAAGGCGTTGGTTGAGCGCCGGTCTCTTCGTAGATCGGCAGATGCCGGTAGTAGACTTCCAGGTTGAGCAAGTTCATCGCGGTGACGTACAAGCGCCCGCCGTGAGCGCTCCAGCGATCGGGAACGGGTAGTTCTGGATCCCAGCTGCCTGCTTCGGGACCGCGTTTGATTTGGCTGTCAATCAGGACCGGATTGAGATACTGATTCCAGTTCTCCCAGTGCTCACCGCCCATGTGGAACATGACTTGGGTGGCGTAGTACCAGTAGTAAGTGTCTCGCTGCGGGACTCGGTTGGTCCCAACGCTGGGTGGGAATTTGGCGATGTAGTCTGCCGCCGATTGCATGTCTTCATTCTCGCGGCTCCAGCCGGAATACATTCGCATCAAAATGCCCACCGCAGTCATCGTGGGTGATGGGCGGCGTCCGTGAGCCTGGGCAGGCGTGTCGGGAGCAAACGGGTTGTAGCGATAGCGGTCCCGTTCCGTGGGGCTGGCTTTGGCCAGTTCCAGCCAGCGATTGATCCCAGCGTAAGTGTCCGGGGAAACATCCAGCCCGGACAATTCGCCACTCTTGAGGGCCATCATCATCCAGCCCGTGACGCTGGTGTCGCTGCTGACCTGCGGTGTGTAACGCCATCCGCCGCGTTGTCGGTGCTGAGTTGCTTCGATGTAGTTGAGGCACATCTGGGCTGGTTCACGCAGTTCGCTGTCTTGGGTCATGCCGTACGCTTCGCACAATGCCAAGGCTGCGATTCCGTGGGAATAGAAGGCAACGTTTTGGTCGCTCAGCGGATTTTCACGACGGTACAAATCACCGTTGGTGCGTTGGTTGTCGATCAAGAACTTCAGGCCCTTGGCGACAACAGAGGCGTACTGATGTTGCCGGTGGGTGTAGCCAGCACCTTGAAACGCCAGCAGGCACATGCCTGTCGCGGCCGTGTCGGATTGCAGGATCACGTCTTCGCCGTGCCCTTGGAGTGCCCAGCTGCCATCTTCGTTTTGCAGCGAAGCGAGGAACGCGAGTCCAAGTTCAATGGCTTCTTCCGTGGCGGGGCCGACCATGCCTGCAGGCGCGGGCGCGGCGCCGCCGTTGGTGCGTTGAACACGCCGGCTGAACTGTTCCACGGCTGCGATGGACAGACCTGCGGGAGTGACTGGTCCACCGACATCGCGTCGTTGACGCTGGCCCCGGGTGAGATCCAACGCGGCCATTTCGACTGGTTCATCGGATGGGACGATGCCCGCTTTGTCCGCTCGCTCGATGGACAATCCCGCTGGACCCTCCGGAGCGTTGAGATCAAAGACAGGGTCCGCCGTCATCGCCAATTCGTTCCATGACGATTCGGCAGAGCGGGCCACGTCACGCGACGGGCCATCGTCGTTCTGCATCCGGTCCGTGGCCGCATCGGACGCTTCGCCCGGCGCGGAGCCGTCGTCGGTGGCATCGGCCAGCATCGCGGCGATGGCTCCCGAATCGGGGCCCGGTCCGGTGGAGCCCGTGCGTTGGCCAACGCTTCGGCGTTTGGCGGATCGTGGCCTGCTGAGTGCTTGGTTGGTTGCCTCGGGCATCCCCGCCATCGTGGCCAATCTCGCTGCCTGAGGCAGGTTGCCCTGCCCCGTTTTCGGCGCGTTGTCGACCGCGGCCATGGCGGATTCACCGGGTGAAAGCGTCACGTTGGCGCCCACCGCTTGGCTGGTTCTTTGAATCGGAGCCAGTTCCGGTGTCAGCATGCGTTCCGCGTCGACTTCCACTTTCGCGATCGAGACGGTTGGTGGCGTGGGGGCAGCTCCGGCAGCGGATTGCCGCGTGGGACGCTGCCGTTGGCTGCGCTCACGAGCCAGCCCTGCGGACCCAACCGTCGGCATCGATTCCGCCATCGCTCGCATTGTCGGGGTCGGCATCGGTGTCGTGTCTTGGGTGGGAGCTGGCGACATGTCCGCTGACATCGCGACGCTGGCGCCGCTGCGTTGACGCTTGGCCGCCGCAGACGTCGATTTCTCGGCAGGCATTTGCTCTGCCGTCGGCGCCACTGCAGTGTCGATCTCGGGGGCTTGAGGGGCAGACTGTGACTGAGGCGTCGGCTCGGTCGGTTGTCGTCGTCGAGCCAAGCGAGATGGCGACTCCGAGGGCTGCGGTTTGGCCATCTCCGGCTGAGCGCGTTCCATCAAGAACTTTTCTGGCTCTCGCGGTTGCTCTTGATTGGGGCGAGGGATTTCCAGTCGCGGCGCGGAACGTTTCACCGGTGGCATCTGCCGCTGCTCGAGCGGAATGACTTGGGATGTCGTCTCGGCATCCACGGGTTGGGACCAGTCAGGCGTCACCGCATTGGATTCATCGGGCTTCTGAAACAGGTACTCCGGAACTGTTTTGCGGATCGGAGAACGATCGGGTTTGACCCCGGCGAAGGCTTCCGGGAAGTAATGGGGGAAGATCACCCAACGCACCGCCAGCACGATCAACAGCAGGTGCACGAAGATGCTGAACAGGAACCCAAGCTGGAACGATTTCTGAACGTACTTGGACGCGACCTGGTGCAGGCCAAACGCAAGTCCAGCACCGACCAGCGGCACCGCGATCACGTAAGTCCAGGCGTTGTACAGCGGTCTTGGGTCATCAAATGAGAGGTAACCCAAGATCATGTACAGGATCAGGCCGGTCAACGAAACCAAGGCCAGGTCGAGCGGCCACATGCGCTCGTCCTCGGGATCTGCAATCTCGTCAAAGAAGGTTGGTTCTTTACTCACCAGATCAGCCCGCTGGCCCGTCTTTGGTGGAGACCGAATAGTCGCTCACTCCAGTGCGATTGCACACGTCCATGACGTTCACCACCGGTTGAAAGCTGGCGTTTTGGTCGGCGCGGATCACCACCGTTTGGTTGGTCGGGTTGCTGGCGACCGCTTTTTGAAGCAGTCGTTCGAGTTCTTTCAGCGGGGTGGATTTGCCGCGCAGGTAAACGGTCCCATCGGCATCGATGTCAACCACGACTTCGCGTGGTTTGCTGGTCATCGGAACGGCGCTGGTCGCTGACGGCAGCACGATGTCGAGCCGGCGTTCCTCGTCTTCAAACTCACTGGTCACCAGAAAGAAAATCAGCAGCAAAAAGACCACATCGATCAATGGGGTCAGACTGAGTGTTCCGGCAACGTTGGAGCGTTTGAGTTGAACAGCCATGATCGATCACGAGGTGGTGACAGGGGGCGGTGAGTGGACGGTCACCGGCGGTGGTGCCCCGTTGTCGAGTGGGCGGAGTTGACCTTCCGCGTCCATTCGCGAACGGCCTACAAAACGCACCAATCCGGGCGCGATGGTGAACGCCAATTCTTCGATGCGATGAAACAACTTGGCGATTCGGTTTTCAAGGTACTGGGCGAGGATGGCGGCAGGGATCGCGACGGTCAGTCCAGCCAGCGTGGTCACCAGGGCTGTGTAAATCCCTTCTGACAATTGTTCGCTACGGCTGCGGTCTGCCGTCAACGTGCTGGATTCGTGAAAGGCCACAATCATGCCCCACACGGTCCCCAGCAATCCCATCAACGGGGTCGCGGCAGCGGCCAGCGTGAGCCAACGCACAGGGCTGGCGTAGCGATCCGCTTCCCGTTGCAAGGCTTCGCCCGCGGCGCGTTCGATGTCGCCCAGTGGTTGCCCCGTGCGCATCAGCATCGACGAGATCACGCGCGCGGCAGGAGACGGGTTCTCGGTGCAAATCTCTTGCGCGGTGCTGGGTGGAAATGTCTCGTGCGTCGCGGCCAAATCGCTGATTTGGTTGACCAGTGATCGCGGCAGGATTTTTTCGGTTCGCAACGACAGCGTCCGTTCCACCGACAACGTCACGACCAACATGCTCATCAGTCCGATGGGGATCATGAACCGTCCGCCACGCGCGATCAGTGACAGCAGGTCAATTCCGGAGGGCTGGTCCGAACCGGGTTGCTGCGTGGGTTCGTCGTTCATCACGGACTGGATGTCCGCGGCATCAACGATGCCTTGCGTGGCACCCGTCGGTTCGGCGCCTTCTTGAGCGGACACCGATTGCGATAGGAACGGACTTGGTACCGCGGTGATCAGCAACGCGGACCAAAGGACAGCGATGCCCAACGTGGTGCGCCGGCGTCGTCGGTCGTTGGGAAGAAATCTCACGGTGCTTTCAGTGCCTCCGCCCGTTGCTTGGCCTTGGCAGCCAATTCATGCCCGGGATGTTGATCGATCACGTACTGGTAAAAATCCTGGGCGAACTTGGTGGCTTTCGCTTTGGCGGCATCGGTTTGTGCGGACTGCGTCAGCAGTTCGGCACATCTTCCCGCCTCGAACCCGCTCTTGGCTTGCCAATTCTTGATCACAGGATCGGCTTTGTCCGCCCCAAAACCAAACATGACGCGTTGGAATTCTGGGATCGCTTTGTCGAACGTTTTGTTCGCAAAGTGAATCTCACCCATCATGAACCGAGCGCGAGCAGCAATTTCGCTTCGGAAATTGTCCGCGACCTCGGAATAGAATTTCAATGCCTGTTCGTCATTCCCAGCGTTTTGAGCGGCGAATCCGATCTCATAGAACACTTGGGGGAGATAGGTAGTCGCGGGGAATCGTTCGCGGAGTTCGTTGTACCAATCAATGGCGTCCTCAAATTGACCCAGCTGAGCAGCGCTTTGTCCGCCATGCAGCAAAATCAATTCCCGGACCTGACGCTCGGCTCGGTCTCGGATTGACTTGGCCGAGTCGTTCTCGGCAACGATTTTTTCACGGGCTTTGGAGTACGCCCGCAGCGCTGTGTCGTACTGCTCTTGTTTGAAGCGAGATTCACCGATCATCATCATCGCGTCCAGCAGCAACCCGCCCTGCTGCACTTCGACGTACTGGCGTTTGAAGGCGGCTTCGGCTTCGGCGTACTTTTTCTGCTTGTAGTGAGACCAGCCCAAGCGATAAAGCGACTTCTCCTTCAGATCCAAATCGGCCGTTTTGTCGGCTGCGATTTGAAACGCCTTCGCGGCTTCGGTCCAGCCTTCCTTGCGGTAGTGATCTTGGCCGACGAAGTAAGCTGCATCCGCCACCAAGGCGTTGTCGGGGAACTTTGAAATCAGTTGTTCAAACTGGGCCAACGCTTGTTCGTCTTGCCCGCTCTCGCGAAGTGACCAGCCCAGTTCGTAAAGAACTTTGTCCATGTCGGGGTAGTCAGGGACCTCCTCGACAATTCGTTGCAGACTCTCGGCTGCCTTCGCGGTTTGCGAAGCATTCTGATCCAGCAACGCCAGTTCGTAGAGTGCGTGGCCGAGGTTGTTGCCGGTTGGCTGGGTTTCCAAAAACGCGGTCAAGTCGTTTCGTGATTCGGTGTCTTGGTCGAGGTGACGATAAGCGATGCCTCGCGAGAGCAGTGCATCGTCCATCAAAGCGTGGTCGGGGGTTTCCTTGATCAATTCGGAAAGAGTCTTCACGGCTTGTGCGTGTTGTTGCGATTGCAGTTCCGCCATGCCCTTGGCGTAGCGAGCAAATGGCAACAGGCCAAGGTCACGTTGGGAGGTCAGGATGGGGGCAAAGTATTCAATCGCTTCGGCGTACTGTTGTTGGCCATTGGCGAGTTGCCCGAGTTTGTAACGGGCTTGGTCGGCCATCCGGCTTTCGCCGTTGGTGCGAATGAGTTCTTTCCAGATGCCCGCGGCCGCGTCGCGATTCCCGGCGGCCAGTTGGGACTGACCCGCCATCAGGAAGGCTTCGTCGGAACGGGCCCACTCAGGGGCGGCTTCCCGGCTGGCTTGAAACGACTTGGCGGCCTGCGCTGCATCGCCACTGGATAATTCCGCTTGTCCGGCCAGCAGCAAGGCTTCGGCTTTTTGTTCCGGCGTTTGCATCGCCCCCAGGTTTTCGCGAATCAGGGCGGCGGTTTTCGTGGGCTCGCCTGCGGCCTTCCAAGCGGTCGCCCCGCGAAGAATCCAGGTCGGCCGCTGGGGGTGGTCGCGATGTGGTTGGCTGTCGACCAATGATTGGTAGCGTTTTGCAGCGGCCTCCGCTTGGCCCGATGCCAGCAGGGCTTCGGCACCCACGAATGACGCGTCCGGTGCGAGTGGGTCACGCGGGTACTTGGCGTCAAAGTCATCCGCCAACTTTGCCGCTTGTTCGGTCTCACCAAGCTGCAACGCCACGAATGCGGCGTTGTACAGAGCCCGCGGTGCGAGAGCATGCTCGGCATGGTCGCTGGCGATGGCTCGGTATTGATCCAGAGCGTCTTTCAGTCGGTCGGGTTGCAGGGAGAGGGCCTCGGCCGCATCCAGTTTGAGCGCGACAGCAAAGTTGCCCTGGGGACCTCGCTTGATTTGTTCCGACGCCACTTCATAAGCGGACTGGGCCGCCTTCAACAGCTTGGTGGGGTCACGATTCGCGGTGCCAAGTTCGATGCGAGCCAACCAGTGTGCCGATTCGGTTGCGGCCTCAGGATCGGTGCCTTGGAGCACGTCTCGAAAGCGAGCGGCCGCGCCGGAAAGGTCCCCTGCTTGATAAAGCGTTTGGGCGGAGGCCAGAGTTGCCGCGGCAGCGTAAGGAGATTTTGGGAACTGCGTCAGCAGTTTTTCGTAGGAAGCGGAGGCCTGGCTCGGGTCGCCGTCTTGAGCGAACGCGTACCCTTGCCGGAACAAGGAATACGCTTTGTCCTCGGGAGTTGCGTTGGCATGGTTTGCAACCGAATCAAAGCGTTTGACGGCTGCCTGCATTTCGCCCTGCAACAAAAGCATGTCGCCCATCCGGATCTCGACATCGAGGACCAAGTCCGAATCGGCGCAGGCTTTCAACAGTTGTTGGTACGACGACTGGGCTTGGTCGTACTTCTTTTGTTCTTCCAATGCGACACCGCGAGCGTACAGCGCGTCGCATCGCAAGACGGAATCCGCGATGCCATCCAGTTTCATCATCGCGTTGTAAGATTCAATCGCTCCGTCCAGTTCGCCCATCGCATACTGGGCTTCACCTCGATAGAAATACGCCCGGTCCAGCAATCGCGAATCGGGGTTTTCTTTGATCAGCGTGTCGTAGGTCGCGATCGATTCGCGAAGCAGTTTGGGGTCCGCTTCTTCGCCGGTTCCCGCCGCGGCGTACAAGCACCAACCACGGTTGGACAAGCTTTCTTCGCGGAGATCGTAGTCGGTGTCTTGAAGGGCGACCTGGAAGGCGTCGGCCGCGGCTTTTAAATCTGGGGTGTCTTGCTGCATGTAGCAGACGCCGAGGTAATGCGAGGCTTTGGATGCCAGTGCACTGTCGGGGTACTTCTTCAGGAACTGGGTCCAGGTGTCGACGGCCAGCCCAATTGCACCGTTGGTTTGGAAGTTCGCCGCGTCGGCATAGAGCGCGACAGCGGCGGAATCCTGTGTCGAATCATCTTGAGCAACCAGACGATGCGCTGGCCCGTTCAAGACCAAGGTCATCACCAGCAACAAACCAGCAACGCGGGGGAAGCACGAGAGGCCGAACAACGGTGTTCGAACGATGGTTGGCATGGCAGCAGAATGCAAGTGCGAGAAGCGAATCCAAGAAACCAGCGTTTCACTCTAACCGCGTGTGCTGACGTAGGCCATCCTCAACGCGTGCGTCGCTTCGCCCAACATCTTTGATTCGTCGTCCGACAAGTTGCCTTCGGTCTTCCCGACCAGCATTTCCAGGGTGTCAATCGAATGCTTGGCCATTGCCTTGTCGACGTGGCCTTCCGTTTGACCTGGCATCGGGATTTGGCCGAGTGCACTCATGCCTTGCGTGAACAGCATGGAGACCAGGACTTCAAAGCTGGCTGGCGGAAGCTGAGCCCCGCCGGTGGGCATTGCGGTCGCTTCCGTCGATTCATCCACGGGTTCGCTGCTGGGGGCGACTTCGGTCGGATCGGCATCGGGCTGGTCGGCCAAGGCTTCTTTCTCTTTGGCGACCTGTTCTTTCCAATCCGAGTCCACCACGATTTGAGGCGACTCGTCTGGTTCGTTTTCTTTGGGATCAGAGTTTGTCATGGCAGATCAGGTAAACAGGGGAAGGAGACAGAGTGGATTCAGGAAGCGTTTGGCTTCTCGGACTCCGAGGCAATCTCTTCGGTTACGCGTTGTTTGCGACGGTTGATCGCTGCTTCGATGAAATCGGTGAACAGCGGATGCGATTTCAGTGGCTTGCTTTTGAATTCAGGGTGGAATTGCGCCGCCAGGAACCAGGGGTGCGCGTCGATTTCGACGATCTCCACCAGTCCGCCATCCGGGCTCAGGCCGGTGAAACGCATGCCAGCGTCTTCAAAGGCTTTGCGATATTCGTTGTTGAACTCGTAGCGGTGCCGGTGACGTTCTTCGATGTCTTCGCGGTCGTAGGACTGCATGGCTTTCGAATCAGCGACCAGTTTGGTTGGCTGGCTCCCCAGTCGCATTGTCCCACCCAGGTCGGTCACGTTTTGTTGGTCGTCCAGCAGACAAATGACGGGGTGCGGGGTGTCTTTGTCAAATTCAGTCGAGTGGGCTTTTTCAAGCCCCAGCACGTTTCGGCCATATTCGATCACGGCCGTTTGCATGCCCAAGCAAATGCCGAAGAACGGCACGTTGCGTTCGCGAGCAAACTGGATCGCCTGGACTTTGCCTTCGACACCACGTTCGCCAAAGCCACCTGGGACGAGGATCCCGTGGTATCCACTGAGCAATCGTTCGGCACCTTCCCGCTCGATGTCACTGCTTTGAATCCGCCCGATCCGGATCTGCGCGTCGTGGTGCATTCCAGCGTGGTCAAGCGATTCGTAGATCGACTTGTACGCGTCTTTGTGCTCGGCGTATTTGCCGACGACGGCGATCGAAATCTCGTGTCGTGGATTGCGCAAGCGATGCAGCAAATCGTTCCACGGGGTCATGTCCAAACTGCCTGCCGATGTCAGGCCCAGTTTCTTGACGATCAATTCGTCCAGTTTGTTGTCGACCAGTGACAACGGGACTTCGTAAATCGAAAAGTCCTTGTCCTTTTCTTCGATGACCGCTTCGGGTTCCACGTTGCAGAACAACGCGATTTTGTCTCGGTCGTCGCGGCTGATCGATCGCTCGCAGCGACAAACCAAAACGTCCGGCTGGATACCAATTTCCCGCAGTTGACCGACCGAGTGCTGGGTCGGTTTGGTTTTCAGTTCGTCCGCAGCCTTGAGGTACGGCACCAACGTCAGGTGCATGTACAGGCAATTTTCGCGACCGGCGTCGAGCGAGAACTGGCGGATCGCTTCGAGGAATGGAAGGCTCTCGATGTCGCCCACCGTGCCACCAATTTCGGTGATCACGACGTCCACATCGTCGCCGCCCATTCGCTTGATGACGCGTTTGATTTCGTTGGTGACGTGCGGGATGACCTGCACGGTCTTTCCCAAGAACTGGCCACGCCGCTCTTTTTCGATCACCGACAAATAAATTTGCCCGGTGGTGTAGTTGCAATCGCGATTCAACTCGCCAGAAGTGAATCGCTCATAGTGCCCGAGGTCGAGATCGGTTTCGGACCCATCGTCCAAGACGTAGACCTCGCCGTGCTGGTAAGGGCTCATTGTCCCAGGATCGACGTTGATGTACGGATCCAGTTTCTGCATTCGAACTCGAAGCCCGCGGCGTTCGAGAACCATGCCGATCGATGCACTGGTCAGGCCTTTGCCGAGAGAACTGACAACGCCGCCGGTAACAAAAATGTGTTTAGTCATGTCCGAAAATGATACCGTGAAGGAATGTTTTCGGAAGCGGAGTTGACGACCCGAAGGGACGATTGCCGGGGATTGTGCCGAGAAGGCCCGCTAGAGGGTGTGGGGACGTGATCCTGGATGCGGGTTTCGACCCCAATCTCCCGCAAATGTTCCCCGTTTTCCGCAGACGTCCATTGGCGATGCGTCGGTCGGTCGGTTTGTCACAGGTCGTTCAAGTTGTCCCGTTGGCATCGTCGTCGGGGCTTTCTCCGTCATCTCGGGCGACGGATGCCGAACCCGTGGTTCCTGGCTTGGGATCGAATTCCAGGGGCTCCCCGTCGGCCAGGCAGTCGTCCAGTTGGACCTGGATCTGGTCCAGCAGATCCTCCAGACGCTTGATCGTTGGCGGAATGGTGAACTCAGGCCGAGCCCGTTTGGGGGCGGGCGTCTTGTCCGTGCCGGCGTTTGGAATGGTCTTGCGCGTATCAGGATGAGACGAGCGTGGGGGTTCCGTTGAGGCGGAGCCCTCTGAGGCAGGCTGCTCCTCGAAAAATTCCAGGGCCGCATCGTTGTCGGACAGGATCCGCAATCGAAGGCGATGGGTGTCTTGAAGCAACTGCTCAATCAAATTCGCGGTGGGCAAATGCGAGATGGGCAAGCATCCCTGGTCGGCAACTTGTTGCACCGCGGTCTGCAAAATTGTTTCTAAGTTTTGCGATTGGGCCACGATCGCGGTCCGGTTCGTTGCTTCCGCATCCAGACGGATGGACCGGATTGTGGTGAACGCTTTGCCGACAAACGCGGCATCCAGCGGGGCGCTCATTGTCCTGAATTGAAGCAACTGGTACTCAAACACGTCCAGCTGAGAAAGAGAACGCTGGGCAAACCGGTCCAGACGGGAAGGGTCGTTCATCGAATGGAAACGCGTTTCTTGGATGCCGACGCGGTGCAAACGCTGTTCGAGTCCATGCCGAGTTTCAAATTTCAGGAGACGGGAGGTTGGGCAACATGCCAAGGTGAAAATCACTGCGTTTTCATGACCGGTCTTCATACCTAGGCCGTAGGACTCGGGTGCCACGCAGTTTGTTGTTCATTTCGATCGGAACGGACCGTCCGATGCGTTCACGCTTGGTTTGATCCGTTTGATCACTACAACCGAAGTCATGACCGGGGCGTTCACTCTGGAGACGGAGGCGATTGCCGTCCGAGCCTTGGGCCCGCCCATGGCCCGCTGCTCGCCCATGGGCGGCGAGGATCTGATCGAGAATTCAGCGTGGTCCATGTGCGGAAGGCCAGCTTTGGCACGCGACGTGCATCCTTTTTCTATCGTTGTCGACGTCGCCCGAAATGATCTCGCGACGCTCTCACTCGCCTCTTTCTCAAAGCAAGTTCAAGCATTGATCTCATGAATCCCGCATTCATCCAAACTGTTCACGGTTTCACGCACCCCATCGTCGCAAGCTCGTTGCTCAATCGCAAAAAGCAAGGCAGCGAAGATCGCGAAACGACGACGCAGCTCTATCGCGAGGAAACGGCTCGTCGATTGGAGGAAAACAACCGCCATGCCAAACGAGTCACCTCGGTGGCAAAGCCCAGCTAGTGGTGCGGCAACGCCTGACATGAGGGTTCTTGGTAGTGGACGAGGCGACGAGTCCTTCGTATCTCACCCGCTCAAAAGGACTCGTGACCTCGCCCACTACTCTCAGTCTCGATTTTGACGGGCCACTAGCGGTCTGTCAGGACTTATTTTTAGGGTAGTGGACGAGGCGACGAGTCCTGAACTGGCGTCAAATCCAAGGACTCGTGGCCTCGTCCACTACGATCAACCCTAACTTTTAGCTGTAACAGCCCACTAGCGGTCGAAGCGATACAGAGCCGTGTCCGTCCGCAGGATCAGAGCGTCGCCGATGACCGCTGGTGACGCCATGATTTGGCCTTCAACCTGATTGGTCACTTTGATGTCACACTCTGTCCCAGGTTTGATCACGAAAACCTCGCCGCTGTGATTGCAGAAGTAGATCCGGCCCGCCGCCAAAATTGGTGAGGCAGAAAATTTTCCGCCCAGGCGTTTCGACCACACGTTGGATCCGTCTTCGCGGTCGATGCAGGAGGCGACTCCGTTGTCATCGACCAGGTAGATCAAGCCATCAACCAGCACGGGCGATGGTTTGGCTGGGATGCTTTTCTTGACCGCCCACAGCACGTGGGATTCGGTCACGTCTCCCGTTCCGTCCACTCGGGCTGCCCAGAGCTGTGGCTTGCCAAATCCGGTCGCGAAGTAAACAGCTTCGCCATCGAAGATCGGTCGCGGAACGACCGAGAATCCTTTGCCGTGATACAGCCGCCAGAACTCCTCGCCGGTTTCCGAGTTGTACGAAACCATCCACTGAGAACCCATGCAGAGCAATTGCTCGCGACCGTTTGAATCCGTGATTGCAATTGGCGTGCAGTAAGCCTTCTTCTGATCGCCGGTGGGAGCGTCCATTGGAGGGCGGTTGGTTTCCCACTCGGTGGATCCCGTTTTGGCATTCAACGCGATCACATATTGGCGTTCCATCCCGTCCTGGATCAAGATGACCTTTTCGTTGTGGATGATGGGGGAACTGCCCGGGCCGACCGCGTGCTTGAGCGGCAGCGTCCGCTGCCAGATCAGTTCGCCGCTTGCGCGATCGAGGCAGAATGTGCCGAATGTTCCGAAGTGGCAAATCAGGCGTTCGCCATCGATCACCGGGGTGGGCGACGCGTAGCTGTTGAGCGAATGGATCGCGTCGGGCTGCTCGATGGTGGCCAGCTCAATGGTTTGTTTCAATTCGCCAGTTTCGAAATCAACCGCGAAGACTTTCAACTCGATTGATTTGGCGATCGCGAGTTGTTTGAACTGGCGTTCTGTGTTTTCGGTTTTCTTCAGCAGTTCGAGTCGCTCCTCTTCGGACGGAATGATCTCCACGGCCGAAGTCAGCCAAATCGTCCCATCCGCGATCACGGGAGAAGACCAGGCCTTGCCGGCGAGCTCGGTTTTCCAGGTCCGGTTGTTGTCCTCGCCAAATTCAACCGGAGGATTGCCCTCGGTGACGATCCCGTCCCCCCGCGGGCCGCGGAATTGTGGCCATGAATCCGCCGAGGTGATCGAGGGAATGGAGGCCAGCACGATCGCAAAGGCGGCCGAGGAGAGGGCCCTTCGACGCAGGGCTGAGCGAAGCGATCGAGTCAACCGTCGGGATGGCCGAGACAGGTCGGCAGGGCAGCAAAATCGAACCATGAAGTGACTCAAGCGGGGGAGTAGGCGGGACGTCGCATTCTAGCAAAAGCGTCCGTTGGGGTGCCGCAAAGTTTCTGTGAGCGTTGCAAACCGGTCCGGTATTGGCTGCGGATCACCTGGAAACCATGAATTCAGGGCTTTTTGACCAAACGTGTCCGGGCACTCGCGAACAATGCAGTGCAAGGCGCACTGAGAGGCCAACGTTTCTGAGCCAACGCTTCCTCGGTCCCGAAGGAGACAATTGATGTTCGAACCCAATGATGAAGTCGAGCTGACCTACCCCGAATCGACCTTGGTCGAAGCCAACACCACGTTCCGGCGACGGCGTTTGCAGATCCGTGAGATTCGCGATTTGATCACCGATCCGATCACCCCCGAAGAATACCTGCGACGTCCGCTGACCCAGCGTTCTCGCTACCTGCTGACCGCATACGACAAAGACTCGAAATCTTGGCGGCAATTCTATGTCGGATCCAGCAAAGAGTTTTTGACCGATGGACGGTTGCGGATCGCGCTCTATGAAAAAGGCGGCACATCGCCCCAGAAAATCGTTTCGCGTTCCTTCGAAGCCACGCGGCGAGATCGAATTGCGCTCGCTCGCGCGGTGAAGGAGATGCAGGAAAAAGACCTGGCCGGATTGGAACTGCGCATCGTGCCTGACGAAAGCCGCGTGCTGAAGCAGCAAGCTGACAAGCCCAAGTCAGCCCAACCAAAAGCTGCCAAGCCAAAGCTTGTCAAAGAGGCCTTCGCTCGCAAGGACTCGGCCGCATGTGCTGTCAAAGCCCCGGCGATGTCGCGACGAATGACTGCGTCTTCGCCGTTAGTCGCCCCGCCGTTTTAAGCGGGCAGGCAGATGTCATCGGGTATGTGAGCCGTTGGGCGTTAGGCACGGTTCCCACGCACAACCGGGGCTAACGCTGGACTGTCAAAAGGTTGGGATTGACACGGAAAATGCAACGTTGATTTTTGTTCTGTCCTACGCCCCAACGGGGCAGCTCTATGATAGCCCCAGGCATCGCCTGGGGTTCATTTTTTACGTGTCAGTGAAGCAACGTCTTTCGGGTGGACTGCGAAATCTTTGGTGATGTGACGCCATGTGCTTGCGCAAGTTCTCATCCCGGTAGGGATTTCAGATGGTAGCCGGGGGTTGCTGCGAAGCAGCGCACCCCCGGAAAACGAGCCCCAAAAAAAACTCTCCCTCCCGCCGTGGCCATCGGCCACGGCGGGAGGGAGAGTGGTGACGTGGAGTTTGCATGTCCGCCGGTGGCGCTGACGCTTACCGACGGCTACCATCTGACATCCCTACCGGGATGAAGAAAGACGGAAAGCGACTGTCCTCTCGTTCGCATCAATCACACGATGCACTGAGCGACCGCATTACGCAGACCTGCGATTGGGTCGCGCGCGGGAATGAATTCGTGAGCGAAGTAGCCGTCGTATCCGGTCTCCGCGATCGCCTTGGCAATGGGCGGGTACAGCAACTCTTGGTTGTCGTCGAGTTCGTGACGACCGGGGTTGCCGGCCGTGTGGTAGTGCCCAAAGTATTGATGGTCGTTTTGGATGGTGCGAATGATGTCACCTTCCATGATTTGCATGTGATAGATGTCGTACAGCAACTTGAAGTTGTCGCTTCCAACTCGCTTGACCAGTTCGACGCCCCAGGTGCTGTTGTCGCACATGTAATCCGCGTGATCGACTTTGCTGTTGAGCAGTTCCATTTGCAGCGTCACGCCTGCTTTCTCTGCCACCGGAGTGATCTTCTTCAGGGCGTCGACACAGTTCTTCATGCCGGTTTCGCGATCGATCCCGCGAGCGTTGCCGCTGAAGCAGATCACGTTCTTCCAACCTTCTGCCGCGGTCGCTTCGATCGCCACGTTCATCTTTTCCAGGCACTCGTCATGGAACTTGGTGTCGCACAATCCGTTGGCAAGCGAATGCGACTGGACCATCGTGCAAACCAGACCGTGCTTTTTCAGGGTCGGAAAGTCTTTCGGGTCAAGCAGGTCGATTCCAACCAGCCCCATGGAGGCGGCTTCTTGGGCCATTTTCTCCAGGGAGATCTTGGGGAAGCACCACTTGCAAACCGATTGGTTCAAACGACCTTGCTTGGCATCCACGGTTCCGGCGGCAACCGCCGATCCGGTTGCGTCTTGGGCGTGCGAAGCGGAGGCGGCAACGGCGGTGGTCCCAGCCGCAATGGCTGCTGCACGAGTGAGCATTCCTCGCCGGTTCAGCGACGATTCGGGGTTCTTGTCTGACATGATGGCTATCGGAGAGGAAGGGAAGGATGGTTTCGCTCGCCAGTTTAACTTCTGAGCCCACCCCTGTCTCCAAAACCCCTTCGGAGAACGGGATTCGCTCCCGGTTGGCCGAGAAAAGGTCGTGCCGTTTGCTTCACCCTCTGTTGGGAGGTCGTGCAGTTTTGAAGTACCGTGTTGCCAAGCGTTTACTATCACCCTCCCTTGGGACGTTCGAAAAATAAATGGTGGCGGGCGTCTGGGTATCGCCCCGGATGGGGCCGTCATGCTTCGCTCGGGGCGGA
>NZ_LECT01000006.1:300000-378852 GCF_001027925.1 Rhodopirellula islandica
CGAAGGTGGCTTCACCGCCATCGCCGAGCAGAATGTCCGCTCCGCCGGTGGTCGTGATGGAGTCACCGCCCTCACCACCAAAGAACAGATTGTCACCGGCTCCGGCCAAGATGGTGTCGTCACCGCCCAGGGTCGGATCGCTGGTTTGGATGCGCGTCAGCAGACCTGCTTCGAAGGTGGCGGAACCGTGATCGCCCAGCACGGTGTCGTCGTCATCGCCGGTCGTGATGTTGTCATTCGCGGCACCACCGAAGACGATGTTGCTGCCTTCGCCGGCCAGGATCGTGTCGTCTCCACCGGATTCAGGGGAAGTGGTTTGCAGAGAGGTGAGTGCTCCCGCAACGAAGGTGGCTTCACCGCCATCGCCGAGCAGAATGTCCGCTCCGCCGGTGGTTGTGATGGAATCGCCGCCTTCCCCGCCGAAGATCAGGTTGTCACCGGTTCCGGCCAAGATGGTGTCGTCACCGCCCAGTGCCGGATCGCTGGTTGCGATGTGCGTCAACAGTCCTGCGTCGAAGGTGGCGGAACCGTGATCGCCCAGCACGGTGTCGTCGTCATCGCCGGTCGTGAGATTGTCACTCGCGGCACCACCGAAGACGATGTTGCTGCCTTCGCCGGCCAGGATCGTGTCGTTTCCGCCGGATTCGGGGGAAGTGGTTTGCAGAGAGGTGAGTGCTCCAGCAACGAAGGTGGCTTCGCCGCCATCGCCGAGCAGAATGTCCGCTCCGCCGGTGGTCGTGATGGAATCGCCGCCTTCGCCACCGAAGACCAGGTTGTCACCGGCTCCGGCCAGGATGGTGTCATCACCGCCGAGGATTGGATCACTGGTTTGGATGTGCGTCAGCAATCCTGCGTCGAAGGTGGCGGAACCGTGGTCGCCCAGCACGGTGTCGTCATCGTCGCCGGTCGTGAGATTGTCACTCGCGGCACCACCGAAGACCAGGTTGTCACCGGCTCCGGCCAGGATGGTGTCATCACCGCCGAGGGTTGGATCGCTGGTTTGGATGTGCGTCAGCAATCCTGCGTCGAAGGTGGCGGAACCGTGGTCGCCCAGCACGGTGTCGGCGTCATCACCGGTTGTGATTTGGTCAGACCCGGCGCCACCGAAGACGATGTTGTTGCCTTCGCCAGCCAGGATTGTGTCGGAGCCACCGAGATCCGGCGACGTGGTTTGAATGTTGATCAACAATCCCGATTCGAAAGTGATCATTCCTGAATCACCCAAGATCAAGTCGTTGCCCGCATTGCCATGAATCATGTCGGCGTCCGCGCCGCCGACCAGCACGTTCATGCCCTGCCCCCCGGTGATCGAATCGGCACCACCCATGGATGGAGCGGTTGATTCGACAGAGAGTATCGACCCGGTGTTCGGATCGTAGGTCACGCGGCCTTCGTCTCCGAGCACCACGTCGATCAGCAAATCGTTCCCGGCATGCAATTGGTCGCCACCGGCACCGCCGAGAATCACGTTGCTTCCGTCGCCCGCAGTGATCATGTCGATCCCACCGATTCCGGAGTCCACCGTTTCGATCGTGGTCAGAGCCATGGGAGAGGTCAGCAGACCATCGGCCCGCGTGTAGACGAGACGTCCGCCGTCGCCGACGATCACGTCGTCACCGGTTTCCGGATCGAACACGAAACTGCCACCGGTTTGATTGATCTGGTCATCGCCGGCTCCACCGAAGATTCGGTCGTTCCCTGATTCACCCGCGATTTCATCGTCGTCGCCAATCATGGGAGAACGAGTTTGCATCGACTGCATGTTGGTCAGGCCAAGCAATGCCAAACCCCGTCGCTCTGGGACGATCCCATCTTGGTTCTGGAACGTCTCGTCGCCGGGTTGGGCTGGGACGATTCCCATCGTGATGTCGGCATGGTCACCAAAGATCAGGTCGTTGCCGAGACCGCCAGTCATGCGGTCGGCGCCCGCCAACGTCATGTCATCGCTCGTCGAAAAATCGCTGGTCGCGTTTGCAACCGCGAAGGCAAGGATCGGATCGTAGACACCGTCCAACATCAAACCCGCGAGATCGAAACGGGTTTTCAAGTTTGCGTTCAGACCCGTGTCACCGATCATCCGGTCATCGCCCGCACCGCCGACGATGACGTCATTCCCCGAGCCACCAAGCAAGAGGTCGTTGCCATTGCCGCCGTTGATTTGGTCGTCACCACGCCCACCGTACGCCACGACCCCGAAGTTGGCCGCACTGATGTCGAACACATCGTTCCCGTGATCGGCGAACGAGTAAGCGTTGCCGTTGCTGATGCCGGACGTGCTCGAATAACGTGTGCCGTCTTGGAATGTATCGCCCAGCAGAATCAACGGCGCATCACCGTCGGGGCTCGCGCCTGAGACGGTGAACGTATCGCCGCCCATCACGCCAGAAGTCTCTCGGTTTCCGCCGCCATGGATGACCGTTGTCGCGCCGACTGCCGTGCCTGTCACATTGATGGTGTCGTTGCCGCTGCCCATTAAGATTTCGACCACTTCCAGACCCTGGTAGGTGATTCCGGCCGTGGACATGCCGATGCCGGTCAACTGAGTTGGCGTGACATTCAATTCGTCGTCCGCTGCCGATCCGTCGTTGAACACGGCCAGTGTGTCGGTCTGCACCGCTTCGTTGGTGAAGTCATTCGTTCCGGTTGCTTCCGTTGCGGTCTCGGTTGGCAACATCACGGCGAGCGTGAGATCATGGGAGTTGCCTGATGAGCCACCGTTGACGATGATCGAACCGGCCATCAGAGAGGTCGTGTGGGGACTCGCTGTGAACGACTTTGTCGGCTGAGATTCTGCAGCGGGTGTGAAGGATTCGTCACCACGAACGAGCACGGTTTGCTCTTCCATCCAGTTCACGGAGGTGAACAACAGGTGAGGCGGTTGATCCGCGCCGAACCAATTCGATCCACCGTCGACGGAGACTTCGGTTTGCCCGTACAGAATCAGCGGCAACTCCACGTCAGCCGTGGGAGCCTTGGTCAACCGCACGGTGTAGCTGTCGATTGTCAAACCATCGCGAGAGACCACGGTTCGTCCATCCGATTCCACGATCAGGGCGTCGGCCGTCGCATTGTCGATCACCGTCACGTCGATGGTCGGAGCGGTGTCCGAGCCAATCACATGGGCAGGGTTGAACGTCGGGTCACTGCTGCTGAATTCATGCGTGATCGTGGAGGTGACCCGTTCTCGGAGATCAACGTCGTCGACGGCGGTGATGAGGACCGTTTGCGGGACGTTCCAGTTCTCTGGCGTGAACGTCAACGTGTCAGCGACCGCGTCGGTGCTGATTTGCCCGTCGTGGTGAAGCAAGACCGTGACATCGGCTGTTGGGCGACTGGTCAATTGAACGGTGTACGAATCGTTGATCCCCGCACCGGATGCCAGGTCGCCTTCCAAAACAGTCGTCCCGCCTTCGGTTTCGCGAAGGATCAGTCCGCCGAGGTCATCGTCGTACACGGTGACGAACAGGTTCTCGATCGGCAACGTGTTGAGGTTGGCGACCCGCTGTTGAACCGTGTTGTTGGTCGAGGTCGTGCGGGCGATCAGAGTATGGTTGATGATCGCTCGGGTTTCACCTTCGGCCACATCGTCGCCGATCGCGCGGGTGTAGATCGTCCGCGGTGTTTTCCAATTCGCGTCGGATCCGGAATCAAACACCAACGTGAGTGCGGTTTGCCAAGTCACTCCGTCGAGCGAAACTTCAATTCCCTTGGCGGGATCACTTTCAGTGCCCTTGGTCTTGCTCGCACCCGCTGCGGAGACGGTCAGGTAGGCTTTCGTGCCGGCGTAATTGGCACGGTCGACGGCCATTCCGATGGTGTAGTTGTCAAACGCCAAACGGGTTGCATTGTCGATCGAGTTGGTCGCGAAGTCGGCGGAGGTGTCATACGCGTTTTCGATCACGGATGATTCGCCACCGGAGTGAACGATCGACACGATGCCGGTCTCTTGCCCGGTGTCGTCGCCCGTGATGGTCACGCCGACGCCACCGATGTGTGCCTGTGCGTAGTCGGTGTCATCCGATTCGACGCCGTGGTTGATGATCGACGAGGCACCGCTGTCGGATCCTGACACGATCGTGTCGGTGACATCGCCACCGATCGAAATGAAATCGCTTCCCAGTCCGCCAACAATGGTGTAGGTCGCACCGGCGCGAGTTCCGAGCACGAAGAACGAGTCATCGCCTTCCAGGCCATCGATCTCGAACGCTTCTTCAACACCATCGAGGTTGATGTTCAGGCCGGCACCATAGATGCCATCGGCCGTGATCACAAAACTATCGTCGCCTTCGGAACCGATCGCCACGACGCGGTCGGTGCCTTCGCCACCGTTGATGCTGACGGGCGCGTTGATGTTGTAGTGAACAAGGTCGTCGCCGTCGCCGCCTTCAACGACGGTTTCACCTTCGATGATGAAGGCCCGAATCACGAACGTGTCATCGCCGGATTCGCCTTCCATCCGCAGCGACGCCTTGTTGCTGTAGACAGAAAACTCATCTTCCCCCGCACCGCCGAAGATCACCATCGGCTTGGAAATGCCATGCGACAAATAGCCCAGCGTGATCTCGGTGGTTGCGATTTCGTCACCGACCATCACACCACTGGGGTAAACCCCATTGACGGCTGACCCCGCCGCGTTTGGGTCACTGCCGAAGACCTGGCCAACCTGGAACACGTCTTCGCCTTCACCGCCATCGATCGTGGTGGCAGTGGAGTTGTCATCAATGAAGAACGAGTCATTGCCAGCGTAGGCATTGATTCGCAGGCGACCATTGATGGTTTCATCCATGTCGACTCGCTCAAAGTTGGCGGTCGGATTGTCGTCGCCGTCCAATTGCAGCAATGCCATGAAGTTTCGCCGCAGCAGCACGGTGTCATCTTCCAATGTCGTGTGGATCGTCAGCGTGTCGTCGCCGTCATCGGGGTTGCCCGAATCGGTGACGCTGACACGTTCGTTGCCGATTTGGTCCAAGCGAATGTCGATCGCGTCAGTGCCGCCACGCATGTCGACGTGATAGCGGTCGGCGTTCAAGTTTTTCAGCCAAACGAAATCTTGATCCGAGCCGCCGTGCAGTCGTGTGACAGGAGCGTCAATGTTTTGACGGATCTCGATTGTGGATCCGGTACCGAGATCAGCATTGCCATGATCCGCTTCAAAAACGACTTCCTCCGAAACGGTGACACTTGCGCCCTCGGAAACGGTCACGTCGTCACCCACCTGGAAGGTGATCGAACCGCTGGCGACATCGATCGACGAAGCCGAATCGAGCAACAGGTTTTCACCGGTCGCGGAGGAATCACGCACGGTCAGGCGAGTGTTGCCGGCGGTGGTGGCGATTGAATCCACGATCAATCCACCGGTGGTTTCGGTGACGAACACTGGAGCACCTGCTTCCATCGACAACCGTCCCTCTGTGGTCGCGGCATTGTGGTGGGTGTCGATTTTCAAGTCATTCGCGTCCGAACCGATGCCAGACCCGGCATTCAAAGTGATGTTCCGACCGGCGACGTTGGTTGCCGTGTCGTTCATCGCGTCGATCAAGTTGGCGTCGGCCCACAGGAGCACGTCGGCGATGTCCGCTGTGATGCGCCCAATGTTCAGGTCACCGCTGACTTCGGCCAAGCGAATGGTCACGTCCGCGGTCGCGTCGACTTGCCCGGCCACGTCGATTTCCAACGGATTGTCGGACGAACCGATTTCTGCTGTCCCGCCCGAGGCGGTCAAGTTCAGGGTGTTGGCAACCACGTTTGCGTCCGCATCGGGAAGTCCGCCGGTGCCGGTTTCGCGGCCGTCGAGAATGTCACCGGTCGCCGTGATGGTCACTGCTGCTGCGGGGGCGTTGACTCGTCCCAGCATCACGTCCATGTCGGAATGAAGTCTCGCCAGCGTGCCGGCAACCGTGACGTCATTCAGATGCAGGTCAACGAGGTTGTTGACGTAGGCGTTGCCACCGATGTTCGCATCGAAATTGCCGGTGATCTTGGATCGCAAGGCTTGCGTGTTGGACGTTAAATCACCCCCCGTCGCAATGGATGCGGTGGGGGCATCCAAGTGGACCATCGTGGGCGATGTGATCGGTGCGCCGATCAAGTTTTCGTTTGCGTCCAGCGTGATTGAATCGTCGGAAGTCAATTCGCTGATGGTCAGGTTTCCAGCGTCGGTGCTGATGCGCATCGCACCGCCAGCGATCCCGGAGATCAGGTTCAAGTCGCCCGACGTCGCCCGCACTCGCATCGCGCCGATGGCCTCCAGTCGTGTTAGACCCGGGGTGACGATTCGGAAGTCGGAATCAAGGTCCACACCACCCATCGTGCTGGCGCTGATGTCCAAGTGACCACCCGCATTGATCGCGAATGACCCGGTTCCCTGATCGATCAGGGATCCCGTCGCGGAAACACGCACGTCGCTGACCGACGAAATCGAATCGACTCCCAAATCGCCGTGGCCGCCGATGGCCACACCTTGAGGTGCACTGGCGATCAGAGAACCAGTCACTTCGACATCAATGTCATCGGTTCGGTGCAGTCGCAAACGCTCGATGATGGTTCGGTCTTCGATCAGATCGCCCGTTGAAACGGTGACCGATGCACCCGCACCGCTGGTCCCGGTCGCGGCGTCAAACGATTCGCTTGTGTTGTGAGCGATCGTGACGAGCTGCCAACGCGACGAGTCGGAGAAATCTTCTCCGGACAGGGTGACGTCTTGGTCCGCAGCGATGAATTCGTACCATCCGTACTCATCGTCAGGCGATTCGACCAACACCGTTTGGTGGGTTTGAATGGCGATCGGATCGGTGTTGTCCGTCGTGTTGAAATCAGGAGTGACAACCGACCAATTCGCGTCGTCGCTGACGAGCGAGGCGAGCTTATCGGGGTCCAGTTGCATGTCCACGCTGGCGGCGCCGGTGTAGCGGTAGATGCGATAGTGGACACCGACAACATCACCGACTCGGGCTGCTTGGATGGCAGTCCTTTCTGAATCGGACAAGGACTCCAAACCGTTCGCCAGATGAATGGTTTGTGGTTGCAGCAACGCACCGATTCGTCCCGACGCGGTCAAGCTGACATCGGTGGCGGAAACATTGAGTGTTTCGTTGTTGGTCGGCGCGGCAGGTGAGATCGTCGAGGCGGCTTCGGGGTACAGGAAGTGCGCCAGCGATGCGGTGATGATGGAATCGGTCGTCGTGGCTTGGAAAACTCGATCGGCGATGATCGACGCTTGGGTGTCGTCGTCCAAACGCTCGATTGTGTCGGGGTTGTAAACAGCTCCGTATGGTTCGCCCGCTTCGGCGGTGACAGCGTACGCCAATCGTTCGAGTTGGATGGCGGTTGGATCGGTGCCAGCGGCAATCGGCAACCGGATGCCTTCGTGGGAGAGGCCGGATCCTGGATCGGGGGCAATGGCCGCATCGTAACGAGTCGGTGCCAATTGAAGCGTGTTCGCTCCGGTCACGACGACGTACAACAGGGAACCGCTGACAATCCCGGTGCCAGTTGCTCCGTCGTTGTTGAATCGAATCAGACTGCCGGAGGCCAGTCCGTGCGGTGCGACGGTGGTGATGGTTCCAGTTGCCGAATCGATCGCTGCGACATGGATGGTTGAGGCAATCGTCGGGACAACCGATTGTGTTTCGATACGAGTCTGCCAGTGATTGTGATAATCCCGAGTCTTGCTCGCTTCGGTTTGACGGATTTGTTCGTGAGCGGCAGCGGTGGCGGCGTCTCCGAACAGTTTTTGACGTGCGTCAATCGCGTCAATTTGTTCGGGAGTCGGCGCCCTATCCGATTCAATGATTCCATCGACAACATCGCCTGAGGCGGCCGTCACGGTCACGTCGCCGGATGTGCTGAGGATCGCAACGACCGAATCGGTGTAGGCGGTCGGCGACACCAGATTCAATCCGCCGGAGATTTCGATGACGTTGATGTCGTCGCTCGCGTAGGCCGACAAGCCAGACGTTGTGTCAACTCTCAACGTGGAATCGCCGCCAACCGAACCATCTCGGGTGCGAAACTGCACATGGTCACCGGTCACGATGGAGGATTCGTTCTCCGCGACCAGCCCACCGGCAACGTTCAGGTACACGTCATCGCCCGCGGTGACGTTGCCGATCGTGATCAACGATGCGTCCGCTGCAGCGGAAGTTTGTCCAATCCCATGGATCGTGATGTCGCCCCCGGCGGTCGTGGTGAGTGGTGAATGACCGGTTTCAATGTGGGCAAAGACATTGCCAACGGTTGCGGTCAGGATTGGTGTTTCCCCGTAGAAACCCGAGGTGCCCGTGGTTTGAATGTTGCCCTGGGTGCTCGTGATCACGACTCCCGAACCTGCGGGGACTTCGACGTCGCCCGAGAAAATCACGTCGCCAACACTGACAATGGAGAGGCTTGGTTTTCCCGCTTGACCGACCGAGGTGATCTCAATCGGACGATCCGCGATCAGGGTGTGTGTGTAGTAGTCCGTCAAACCGCTGATGACGGTGACACGTGAGTGGACGGTCTTTGAACGCAGCCATCCGCCACCGGTGGTCCACTGCTCGACGTGGTGGGACTGGTTGACGTAGTCACTGTCGTAAACGTCGGTGGTGCCGCTGGCCGGTCTGGCGACACTCGTCCAGCGACTGGTGTCGGCGTAGTCTTCTTTTGACAGGTCGATCGATTCGGTAACGCTTCCCGCGAACCGGTAGTAGTCTCCGACAGTGCCGCCCGCATTGTGGTCCGCGATCACCCGAATGATGGTTTGCTCCGGCGAAACGCTGACGTTGCGATCGACTTTTTGTTCATAGGTCAGCGTGTACTGGTCGTCGCCAACATAGTCGGGGAAGTCCGCTTCGTCGGGGCGAACGACGACTTCGGATTGCAGGATGGGTTGGGCATCGCGGAATTCGATCGACTGATAGGAGTAGCCGCTATCCTTTTCCAAGAGGTCGGCAAACGAGTTGTCGCCGAACAGATTGAAGGACTTCTTCTCGTACACACGGACGACGGTTTTCGTTTTCTCTTGGCCTTCGATCCACAGATAAACTTGGCCGCTGGTTGCGCTGGAATACTGGTCCGACGAACCGGGGTAATAGAGTTGGCTAGCGGCCGTCGGGGTCGGCGTGCCAGGGGCGGGCGTGTATTCGATTTGCGGTGGCAGTCCGCCGGCAGGTGTGCTGTTGAGCGTGCCAATCTCGTGCAGTTCCGTCATCCCTGCCGAGGTGGTTTTGTAAGTCGTTCGACGCAGCAGTTCGGAATCGATCAGAACAATTTCGCCGATACGGTCCCGAGTCAAATCGATGCTGTCGAATACGATGTCAAACGGTGATTGGTTGTCGACGTCGAGAGACGCGTAACCGTCCGCAACAACAATCTTGCCGCCGCCGGTCGACAGGATTTGACCTGCCAGGGTGATGTGGCCGCCTTGGGGTTCGAGTTCACGAATGACGATTGAGTTGTTGGCCGCGTCGAAGTAGCCGTTCACCGGGATGGAGGTGGAACTCGTGTCGGATGTGAAAGACAGTCCCGCCAATGGATTGCCGCTGGCATCGATCAACGATTCGGTCGTTCGGCCTGGATTGAAATCAGAATCAATGTTCAGCGTGATGGTGTCGACGCCGGATTGAATCAGCCCGTTGATGTTCAGGTAGCGAGCCGTGACGGAAATGTCCCCTTGGGCAACAATCGCGGATCGGCTTTCGCTGATCGAGGTGGCAAGGTTGTGTCCGTCGGCGTTGACGTCGGAAGTGGTCGCGAAAACGTCGCGTTTTAGATGGCCGTCGGTGTTGAACACCGCGGCCCGCAGCGGTGCGAAGTCAATGTATTGCCGTGGGTCAACGTTGGTGTGCAGGAACGAGGGTGTGTTGAGCGTGAATTGATTTCCCGCCTGAATGATCGTTTCAGCGGAACGGATTTCGCCCGCCACGTTGATGCTGCCGGACGGATTGCTGATTCGGACGGTGCCGTTTTGATTGACTATGTCGCCATTGACGTACAGGTCCTTTTGCAAGCCAGCGGGCAGGTTTTGCAAGCCAAGTTCCGCAGCAGTCGCATCCGGCGGTGTGAATGTGATCGAGATTTCGCCGGTGCCCTGACCGTCGGGCAAACCCTCGGGCAACACCCAATTGACGTAAACATGTCCCGGGGTGAACTGTTTCAGTTCGCCATCGACGACCGCCGTGCGACGGTTGTCCATCACGGTGGTGTCGTTGATGATTGACATCAGCGGCGTGGCGTTGGCGATCGTGATGCTGGCACTGTCCCGGGCGGTCAGGACACCGGCTTGCGTGTTGGTGTTGGCTTCGATGAAAATCGATCCGGGAGCCGCGACGATGCTGGGCATTTCCACAAAGATCGCGTCGACGGATTGTTGGACTGGTTGTTGGGTGATACCCGCTCCCAAATCTTCCGCTGGCAGCAGCAGACCCATCGCGTCGAGTTCATCGTTGATTTGGTCGAGTTGAACTTGGTATCTCGCGATGGCTTCGGCGTTGTTGCTGTGGGACCGCATCCAACTCAGGACGGTGTCGCGTTGCTTCACCAACAGGTTGCCGAGGTTTTCATACGACAACGTTGGCAGTGGCAGTTCAGCGTTCTTGATGACGTAGAACTTGCCTGAGAAATCGTTGCGAAGTTCTTCGGTGTGGTCGCTGTCGTAGGACGGCATGTCGACCTCATCAAGCAGCGAGGGGTCATTGGTCCAATCCGATTGTTCTTGGGCGCTAACTGGCAACCAAGTCAAATTGTCCGAGTAGTTGGCCGTTTCGAGTATGACGGGGATGTTGGTTGCCTGATCCAATCGGTTGCCGGCGGAATCCGAAGGGCTGTAGCGGTAGTACTGGCCATCCACGCCGCCACCATTGGCATCGGCAACGGCTCGAACAATCGTTCCATAGTTCAAGAGAATCGGGATCGCATCGATGGTCAGTTTGGCGAACTCAAAAGGAACGTCCTCAGCGAGGTCCTCTTCGAAACTGAAACGTGTTTTTGCCCAATCCCGATCGGTGTCGGACAGAACGGGCGTCTGATCCGTGGCAAAGTCCAATCGCGTCCCGGCGTCGTGGTTGGTTTTATCCCACTCGACGTTGCCGATGGCCAAAACGGCTTGGTTGTACAAGCCGGCCGTGATCGTCGCTCCGGCATCCACATCGACTTCGCTGGTGCCGTTGATCGTGGTGTCGTTGGCGACCGTGTATCCATAGGGAACCAGAGACAGGCTCATGACCATGCCTTCTGCCTTGCCCGTCACCGGAATGGCCTGCGCCCGATCGGCGATCAACAACACATCGCGATAGCCTTCGATTCTGGATCCGCTGGAAATATCGACGGTGTTGTGCCAGTCAATGGTGACACTTGGGTCGCCGATGGTGATGCTCGGTCGCAACGAGATCGTGGTGACCTCCACGTCGGCGAGGTGGTCGATCAGGTTGGGGACTTGGAAGCTGTCACGGCCTGTTTGCAGGCGGACTTCGGAACCTCGGATCAGGGTGCCGTTGACGTCGATGCGGTTCTGAATGTCACTGGCGGAACTTGCGTTGACACCGCCCGCACTGGCGACCGAGGCAGACAACAGGCTGGCACTGGGCCGCAGCAAAATTTCGCCTTGGGAAGACATCGTGATATCACCGCGACGGTTGATGATCGATGAGTCGCCAAGTGTGATCGCTGCGTCCGTGTTGGAATCGAGGTTGCTCAGCGCGGTGGACACCGCCAGACCCGCGATGGCTTCGAGGTGGATGCTGTCGTAAGCCGTGACCTCGACACCGACATCGATCTTCAAGTCGCCGATCTCCTCTCCGTCGACGATCACGCTCGAGTCGTCGCCGACGGTCACGGTTGCATCCACGCCGTCGGCGTCGGTGCCGATGTCCGTTTGGCTGGTCAAGACCACCAAGTTGCCGAGGGCCGCTGAACCAGAACGTAAATTAGTGCCATCGTTCTGCTTGGTGACCGTGTTCTTGGCCGCGACGCTCAAGTTGGAAGCGGTGATGTTCGCTCGGTCGCCGATGGAAACATTGGCGTCGCCAGTGAGCGTGAGATGCAACCCTGCACCGCTGCCCGCGGCAAGCGCAAAGGTGTAGGCGTCCGCTTCCCCGTCGAGCTTCTGCAGCGACGTCGACGTGACGCTCATCGGTCCCGATTGAATGGTGACGTCATCGCCGATTGAGGCGATGGTTTGTTGATCGCTGGTCAGAATCGTGTTGGCACCGACTCCTGATGCAATGCCAACCCCGCTGGCAATCGCTTCTCCGAGGGCGTCGTTTGCGTTGGTTGCGGCGATGCGAACGCCACCGGCCAGAATGGTGGTCCCGTCGCCGATTCGAGCGGTGACCTCATCGACGTTTTCGCCTCTGCCCAGTTGAGTTTCCGAAACCATGGCACCGATGGCCACGGCACCTGCGGCACCACCACCGGTCGTGCTTCGCGACGTGATGTCGGTGGTCGCAACAATTTCGACGTCCCCCGAGGCACTGATCGTTCCACCGCTGATGTCGGCGTTGACCGCCTGAGCGATTTTTGCCGTGCTGTTGTTTCCGGCCACGCCGAGGTAGAGCGACGCAGAGACGCCGACGCTTTCCGTTCGCTTGATGTCAACGGTGCCGCTGCCATTCACGGTCACGCCGGATGCGTTGATAATCGCGTCCGTGATCGATGCGTCGATCGTTGACAAGGCTTCGTTCGTGACCAGGGCAACGCCCAGTGCGGCACCGAAGGACAGAGCCAAGTCGATGTTCACCGCCGTCGCGTCGAGGGTGGCGTCTTCTTCGGCCTGGACCGACACGTTGCCAAGCACATCCAGTTTGACTTGGCCAAGGATTTTTGCTGTCACATCGTTGTTGATGCTGTTGTGCAAATTCAGTCCACCACCGCTGGCGGAGAACCCACCTGCACTGATGGCCGTCGAAACGCCGGTGACGTTGTCGATCTTCATGTCGCTGGCGTCGGCTGTCACATTGATGTCGCCTCCGGCCACGATTCCAAAGCGAGTGGTCGCGCCCGTGTCGCCGGAGATCCACGATTGGACTTCGTTGCCTACCGTGTTGGTGACGGTGGTCACGGCAACCGCGAGTGCCCCGACCGCATCGGCAATGGAAGCGCCCACTCCAGTCGCCTTGGTCACGGCCACACTCCCCGTGGCGTGAACGTTGACATCTCGTCCAGCGTGAATCGTGCTGTCTTCGATGAAGGCGTGTGTTTGCGAATGGACCTTCGTGGTCGAGGTGGCTCCGGTGGCGGAGACCGCACCGCCGATGGAAACCGCCACCGCGATTGCGCCAGCGGCGCTGGCTGTTTGCAACGTTTCGGAGCTTGTCGCGGTGACGTCCACCGTCCCATCCACATCGATTGCACTGCCCGTGATGGACGCGTAGCTTCCTGGAACGGCGTTGTCATGCACCGAGTCGAGTTGATTGATTGCGATGGCCGCTCCAATCGCACCGCTGCCACTGACGATCCCACCACTCGCAGCGACCGAGGTGCTGACGACGAGTGCGTCGACGGTGCTGGTGTTGGTTGCGTGAACGTTCAAGTCGGCGGACGACACCACGTCGCCACTGGAACTCAACACCGAGGAACCTTGTGTTGACACGAGGCTGTTGTCGACGGTCGCATGGACCGTGTTGCCAATTCCGTTGAACGAGTACGCGCCCGCGCCTACCAAAGCAAGGGAAGCCTCACTGACCGCGGCGCTCACTCCAACTGCGATGGATTGAGACTCAATCTTCGCGTTCGCAGTGGCTTCGACGATGATGTCCCCGGCAAGGCTTTGCTCGGGAGTCAGCGTTTGTCCTTGCAGGCTGGTCGCCGTTGCGGTGTCGTGCCCGGTGGCCAGAATCCCGCCTTGGACGTTTTGAATCGAGGCGTTGACTCGGTTGTGGGACAAATTGATCGCTGCCGACACACCGATGCTGAACGCACCGGATGCTTCCGCGCTGAAGGCGACCGTGATCACAGAGGCATTTGCGACGGTGGAGATTTCGGAATTGTCGTCTGCCGTGATCGATGCCGACACGACATGGATGGAGGGCACAGCGTCCCCCGAGAAACCGCTCAGCAAATCATCGTCCGCGTCCTTGATCACGCGATCTTCTGGGCCACGATAGGCAATCGTGGCGGGAGTTGGGCCGTTGCCGGAGACCTGGGCGGACACATCCATGCCGATCCTGTTGACAACGCCGAGGCCCATGCCTGCCAGACTGACGGCGGCAGAACCGGCAATGCTGGCTGCGCCTCCGTTGGCGAGCGTGACGGCGTGAATATTGGAATCGGATTTGGCATCCACGATCAGCTGACCGTTCGCCACCACGTTGGAATCTTCCACCAGAGCCGACGTTTGAGTGTGTGACAGCGACACGTCGACACGTTTCCATTTCTGCACGTTGTGCAGGTCCAGTTTGCCGATCCAGTCCGGCGAACTGCCCTCCGAGTCTTCGTCATAGTCGATCGCAATGGGATCATCGCCGACGTATTCGTAGATGTTTCCTTTGGCGGGACCGTAAGACAATTTCAGCGATTGTCCGTTGGTCATTTGAGTTTGATCGCCAACCCAATTTCCTTCCGTGTGCTCGGTGACGAAATCGGCAGTGACGCTGTTGTCGGCTTCGTAGCCGATGACATTTTGAGCCACGGTCACGCCGAAGGAAATCGCGACTGCGTCGGAACCGCCGATGCCGAGGGCAAGCGATGTGGAATCAATCACCGCGTCGATGTCGGCGGACGATTCTGCGTCGACTTGGACGTTCCCTTCCGCGTGCAATCGTGAACCGGTTACGATCGCGAGCGTGCTCCCGGTGATGGTGTTCGTTGCACTGGCTCCTGCTCCGCTAACCGCGACGCCTGTTTCACCGCTGAGTGCCGCGGCGATGGAGGCGCTGGCGGCGATGACGCTGATTTGCCCGCTGCTGGTTGCGGTGACCGTCACGTTGTCGACGGCGAAGTCGCGAATGTTGAACGTGTCGAGCGTTTCGTGGGTTCGCGAATCGATCTCGTCGTAGGACACGATCTGTTCGAAAACCGCGTTGGTGATGTTCGCATCGACGTTGGATTCGATGGTGTTCAGCGCAATCCCAACCCCGACGGACACGGCCACTCCGGTTTCACCACTGAAGGCCGCCGACAAGGCAGCGGCACCGGCGAAGGCGCGAATCAGAGACGTGTCTCTGGCGTCCACGGTCACATCGTGAGAGGTCCATGCACCCGAGTCGATGTTCTTGATTTCCGCGATGGTGTCTGCCGCGATGTGGTTGGTCACAGAGGATCCCACACCGGCGACTCCGCCTCCATTCGCATCGCTGGCCGCGGCTGCCACCGCGACGGCGATCACCACGGTGCTGATCCGCTGATCGCTGGTCGCAATCACGTTCACGTCGCCGTTTGCGGAAATGGTCGCGCCATCGATGATCGCGGTCGTGGAGGCATTGCTCAGACCGTCGTTGTCGTGTCCGATCGAGTTCGTCGCGACGGAAACGCCGAGCGCAAACGCGGCTCCGGTTTCACCACCGGCTGCAACTGAGGCGCTGACCGCGACGATGGTTGACAGAATGCTGCCTTGGTTGGCGGCATTGACGTTGACGTCCCCGGCACCGGTGCCTGCGGTATCGGTTCCCGAATGGATCGTCGAATCGGAAATCTTCGCGGCGGAGGTGCTCGTCACCGTGTTGTGAGAGAACGCACCGCCGCCTGAGACGGCCACACCGGATTCGACACCGCCACCCAATGAGACGGCTGTGGCGGTGGCGATGGAAGAGAGGGAAAGTTCAAAGACTTTCAGTTCGCCATCGATCTCTTCGATTGAAAAGGAGTCGCCTGAGACTCGGTCCACGACCATCCAGCCCGTGCCGACACTGATCGCTTCGGTGGGATTGTTTGCATTGACCGCTTGCTTGCTGAACTGTTGAGTGATGTCCATTTCAGGGACGAAGTCAGCAGCGATGACTTCGCCGTAGATCTGCTTGTACAAGCGCAGCTTGATTGCATTGTCTCCGGCCTGATCGGCCTGCTCTTCGTTGCTCGCGCCATCGACCTCGGCATTCGCGGCATCGTCCAGTCGAGCGGCATTGACGGCGTAGTCACCGGTTTGGTCAAGCGTTTGTCGCAGTTTGCCCTGAACATGCGTGCCAACCGTCACGTTGCCACCGGCGGCGAGAGTGGACGAATCGATCGTCGAGCCGAGCGTGGTTTCGATGAAGTTGTTGGAGATCGAGGCGGAAATGTCGATCGCAACTCCGGCTGCATCCGAGCTCGCCCCCAGCCCCAACGAAGCCCCAATGGCCAGCGTGTGAATGCTAGCGGAATCATCTGCCTGCACGACAATGTCTGCTCCCGCGATGACGTGGGAATTCCCCTCGATGGCGGCGGTGACGGATCGAGTGATGTCGGCCGAGGCGTAGGAACCGCTTGCAGAGACAGCGATGCCGTTGCCACCTTCCGAATTCCCCACGGCGATCCCACCCGCAATGGAAACCGTGTCGATTTGATCGCTCACCTCGGTCTGAACGTTGACATCGCCGCCCGCATTGACGGTTGAGTCATTGATCTGAGCGATCAGCCCGCCACTGATTTTGGTCGCCGCAATCGAGGCACCGATTGCCACGCCGACGCCCGATCCTTCGCCGGGAGTGGCTCCCAGTGTGAGCGCCACCCCGCCCGCGTCGGACGACACCTTCGACGTGTCCGTGGCGGTGACGTGGACGTCTTGCGTGGCGATGATGTCTGCTGCTTCGATCTTCGCGGCAGTGTTCGCCGTGATCGTGTTCCAGCTCGCACTGCCCGCCAAACCGACTCCTAATCCACCACCTTCTTTGGCGGCCGGTGGAGCCGCACTGATGGCGGCGGAGGCGGCCACCGACACAATCTCACCAGATTGATTGGTGGTGACGTTGACATCGTGAGCGTTGTGAATCGTCGCGTTTTGAACGATCGCTTCGGTGGTGGTGTCGATGATCACGCGACTGAAGGAACCCACCAGCCCCACGGCGTTGTCGTCAGCGATCACGAGCGCGCCAGCACCCGACAGTCCAATGGTGGAACCGGAGTCATCGGCGGAAACAAGCAGGTCGCCACCGGACAATCCGATGGTGCCCGATGTGTTGATGTTGGCGCGTGTCGTTCGGGTGACTTCGTTCCACGACGCGACGCCAGCGATCCCAATGCCGGTGCGGCTGGACGTGGGGGATGCGTCTTCCGAGGAATCACCGCCGCCATCGACCTCTTCCTCGGTTTCTCCAGCCTTGGTGTTCGATGCGGAGGCGCCGGCCAGTCCAAGACCGATTTGCCAGCCCGTGGAATCGGCACTGACTTGGACACGGGTCGCGGTGATCGCTGCGTCTTGACCAACCAACGTGTCGTTGTCGATTCCCTCGCCATCGCCGATGATCGCTCGGGTATCCCGAGTGCTCTGTTGAACGTTGACGCTGATCCCCGCGCCCGACGATTTGGCTCGCATCACGCCACCGGCCATTCCGGTTTGGATTTGGTTGGAATCTGCGGTCACGTCGATCACGCCACTGTCAATCGTGACACCGTCGTGGACGTGAGCGATGGTTTTGTGTGTGCCATCGAATGTGTTGACGCTGCCCGAGACACCAAACCCGCCGGACTTGCCACCGGCCAAGGCGATATTGAGGCCGAAGTGATCTTCCGTGGCACTGACTTTCAATTTTTGATCGTCACCGGTGCGGACCATGGCACCCCGCTGAATCGTGGCTTGGGTCACAGTGTCGAGCACGTTGACAATCACGGAACCACCGATGCCACCTTTGCCAGAGGTGTTGTTGCTGATGATCGCACCGGGCGACAACGAAGTCGGTGCTTCGACGGCGGTGTGAACCAATCGTGTTTCTGTATTGGCGTCGACGGTCACTGTCTGCGTCGCAGCCTGCCACGCAGCGTTTTGGTTGATTCGGGTGAAGTCCCCGATCGTGGCCAAGGATTCGGTGTGATATTCCGCAACGACCAGTGTGCCCGCAACGGTGTACTTTGCGGCACCGTCTGTGCCTGTGTTTTCTCCGCCGATTGCCGTGGTTGCTCCGCCGGAGGGATTGCTCAGCAACGTCCCAACGGTTTTGGTGATGTTTTCCACACGGTCGAGTGAAAACCCGTCGATCTCGAACGCATCGTGAATGCCGGTCCAATTCTCGGGCTCGGCAAACAATGGCAGCGCGAGTTGGCTGCGAACCGTGAGTTGGCCGCTGGCATCCAGCTGCGCCCCAGAAAGGATGTCCGATCCGCTTTCGATGATGGCTTGAGATGAGTTGTGGTACACGCCAATGCTGATCCCCACTCCGGCAGCCACTTTCTTTTCTGTGCCGCCGACTTCACTGCTGTCACCACCATCGGTCACGATCTTCCCCGAGGTTTGCGTCTTGAGACGGTTTTCGATTTCCGAATCGATCGAGACGTCCACGGATGATGACAGCACTGCAGTCGCCGCAATGGTCGCGGCCACATCGTGAGTGACGACATTGATGGCGACGCCACCTGAGACGGTGAACAGATCGTTGCCTTTGCCTTCGCCTCGCTGCAGATCGGTTGCCGTCGGTCCTTGCTGCGATTGGCCCCATTCCTTGGTGCTGTCGAACGATCCCGCCAGCCCGCCGACCAAGTTCCCTACTTCGTTGCGGCCATTTTTGAGTTTGGTGAGGAACGGTGCGCCCCCGGTTGCGGCGCCGACGGTCGACGAGTTCGCCGCCGTCAAAGACGCCTTCACCGAGACGCCTTCTGTCGCGAGCGGGTCCACCAATCGGTGCGTGGTGGTCGTTGCGGCGGTCGCAACCGGGATGGCGTTCAGCGTGATGGGAGCGGCGTTGATCGCGTCGCCTTTGGACGCCGACAAACGAATGGAGTTGTCGTCGATGACCGTTGCATAGTAAACGCCGCCATCGACCAATCCGTCGATGGCCGGGTCAAGGAGAATGACATCGGCAGCCACCTCCAATGCATGCCGCGATCCACCTGGACCAGGACCGGTCAAATCAACGATCGCTGCCGGTGTGGACTCGGTTGCAATCGTGGTCAAGCGGATGTGATCCGCATCCACAGCGTCAATGGTGTACTGGGTTCCTGCGTTGAGTCCGCCGATCACGCCGCCGTCCGCAAGGTATGTGACCACTTCACCGGTCTCAAATCCATGCGAGTCCAATCGGATCGTCTCGCCAAATGGATTGGTTGTCGGGTCGACTGAATCCGAGTTGATGACCGGACCAGCGGTCGGGTCGAATTGCAAACGATTGACCGACGGTTGCACGCGAGTCGGCACGAATGTCAGTGTTCTCGCAACCGGTTTGGAAGAATCGTTGTCCGTGTAAACGTCCAAGTGGTGTTCATCGCCGATGCCGGCGGCGGAAAGGTCAATGACGTCCGCAGGAGTGCCGCCATCGGGAGTGACGGGGCGCAATTGCAATGAATCGCCGCTGGTCGCCAAAACCTCGTAATCCGTTCCATCGGTCAATCCGCCGATCGCCACGTCACCGGCATCATGGCGATAACGGACGATCACGCCGTCGAACAACTCATGACTCGGGATGGCGATCTCATTGTCGGTGACGTCCAAGTCGCCGCTGATCACCGCCAAGACGTGTTCACCAAACTGAATCGTTGCGGAATCATCGAGGTCAACCAGGACCAGCGAATCGGGGCTTGCGGACAATCCAAACCGGTCGTCGTCGATGGAATCGACGACGACGTAGTAGTTCTGATTGTTGACAATCTCACCCGGTGTGCTGTTGTCCCCAGCCTCATAGTTCACCAGGGTGCCAGTCGTCAGTCCGTGACCAGGGATGACGAATTGATTGGCCACCGGGTCGACAAGCGGAGTTGCCCGGGTGCCGTCAAATTCGGTCGCTTTGGTTTCAAACGAGAAGGATTGATTTTGATTGTCGTGGAACGTGGCCAACAGAGTTCTGGCCGTTCCCGCGAATGCTTCGGTGCGGGTGTTGGCTAACTGGATCGACTCGGCGTCATCAGAGATGACGTAGTAGGTGGTGCCGTCAATGAGACCGGCCGACGAGCTTCCCGAATCGCCGCTGACAGCATCGACGCCCGCGTGATACGTGATCGCTTGACCGGTGAACAACACATGACCCGGCATGGCGAGCGTCTTCGTCGCCACGTCAACCGAGTGAAAGCGAGCGTGCTGGGTCGTCAGCTGAGTGCTGGATCGATCCGCGTCGGTTCGGTAGGTGATCTCATCACCGGTTTGCAGCCCGTGATCGGGAATGGTGATTTGATCCGTCGTTGAATCCACCACGCCACTCGCGTTGGGAACAAATGTTTGTGCCACTCCTGCGTACACAAAACCGTGCGAGTTTCCGACGCCAACGTCAGTCAGGTCCAGTGGCGTGGAGTCATTCTCGGAAGTCAAACCGGCGAGTTGAAATTGAATTTGGGTGGAGTTCGATCCAGGCACAAAACCTCGGTTCACAACCAGGTAGTTTTTCCGGTCTTCCAGGCCACCGATTGCCTGCGGTTCGTTGTCGTCGTCGCTGCCAGATTGGTACGACAGCACATACCCGTTTTGGATCGCTTCGAAATCGTTGACTTGGTCCTTTCTCAACGTGATCGTGTTGTCTGTGAGATTGACCGAGGTGGCCGGATCGAACAGCGAAACTTCCGTGGTGTAGATCGAGTGGGTCGGATGATCGCTGGCGTCGTACGCGGACAGCGTGTCCGTTGAAAGGTTAATGGAACGCTGGCGGACGACTTGGAAATGATCGTCGTCGATTTTGACCACGAACAACGACTCGCCACTGGTCAAACCAGGCAACGGGAATGCCTCGTTGTCACCAATCGGGATCGCTTCATAGTTCAGTGGGTCGCCGGTTTCGAAACCATGATCTTCGGCGTGGATCGTGGTGCTTTGGGTCGGCACTGAATCGTTGTTTAGATTGACACCTTGGAAGGTGCCGGCGGCCGTGAGCTTTCCGGCAACGGTGGCCTGGATGTCAGCGGTGTCCACCGCGACAGCGAACCCGAGTGCCACGGTCGCGTCGACATTGATTCCGACGCTGGCGGCGGCGTTGTTGGTTCCGACGCCCGTTGCGTTGACGTTGATGCTGCCGGCCGTGGAGGTCACGACGACGCCAGAGTCAATTTGAGTTTTGCTGACCGAATCCGAGACGCTGACAGCGGCGGCCGCACCGGCTGCTTTGGAATCAGAGGTCTTGGTCTTCGCTTCTTCCAAGCTCTCTTGGCTTTCCAACAGCGGCCCTTCAACGGATTCGGACTTCTCGATGCCGTTGTCGTTGGTGGCCGAGGCTTGCACATCGGCAATGCTGTCGGCGTTGGAACCGATCGTGATGGTGCCGGCGGCCTGAATGGACGTGCTGCCTTGCAAGAACGTTTGGGCAGAAGCGTTGGAAATGCTGACACCGACCGCAACCGTCCCCAATCCGCGAGAGACCGCCCCGGTGCCAAACTGCATGTTGGCCAACGCGTACGTGGTCGCATCAGCGGTGGCGTCGGATGTGATTTTGACGGTCCCATCCGCTGTGATCGTCGCTGAATCGAGCGTCACGGTTGACTCGCTTTCGCGAACCATGACGGACACCGGCATCGGCAGCGGTGCCAAAGGGAACAGAGAGTGCAGTGCTTTGTGGGTGTAGCCGGAGATCACCTCAGGAACGACGGTGTCGATGTTCTTGTCGCGAGCCTCGGCCGTGATTTCGACATCGCCACTGGCCGTGATGATGGCGGAACCAATGCTCACGCTGGTGTTCTTCTTGCCCACGCCGACCGGACGCATCGGGCTGACCAGCGAAGAGATACGCTGCGCATCGAGCGTGATGTCCTTGCCGATCAATGCGACGCCATCTTCGATTTTGACAAACCGGTCCGACAAAAAGACGTCTGCAAGATCAATCGGTAAGTTGCTCGCCACCGACAATCCGGACTCCGCGCCGACGCTGTGCAGCGAGAGGTCGCCCGCGGTGATCTGGGCGTTGGCATCAACTGTGATCTGCTCGCCGATGATCGTGAAATCAATCGCAGGACTGAGGTCAATCGTGCCGCTGACGTGGATCGTGTCTTCACCGAGGTACGCATCGATCTTGATCGAATTGGCCGACGTGGGGATCTCCCATCGTGTTTGGTCCGTTTGACTCGCGGGAGGGACGACTTCCAAGCCGTCGAGGTACACCGTCAAGTCATGGTTGCCGTCAACGATCAAGTTTCCCGAGTCTTGCGAGACCTGAATCGAATCGTACAGAGCCGACCCGCGGACTTCGTAGTCGCCCGCCATCAGTTGCCGTGATTCGAGCGATTCGAATCGAGCCGAACGTCGATGACGCCGACGGTTCTTCTTCGTTTTGGATCGACTGTTGGGACCGCTTTGTTCCACGCTGGAACAGTTTGCGCGGCGAAGTTGAAGTCCACGCAGTAAGTCATCGATGTTCATCGTCAGCCTGTTTCCATCCATGGAACGAATCATGACCGCCGTTTCTTGAGCGAAATCCCAAGAAAACGGCGAATTCATTGCAGCAGGAAATACTCAAATTGAAGGCGCATCGCTAGACGAGTTTCACGCGGGGAAAACTGTCACCATTTTGATGTCTGGTTGATCTTGACGCGGGCGTTCTTGTTTGGATAAGCCTCAAGCTGCCAGGATCTTCTTGGTGCCGCTCAACCCTCGCTGTGAACAATGGTTCACCCGACCGCATCAACTCTGAACGATCTCTTGAAACTGATGACTCAAAAAATTGATTGGGTTGGCATCACTTCCCGATGCCTCGTTGGGGCCAATCTGCTGGTCATTGGATGGTCGTTTTCTGGCAAAGCGTCGGCTCAGTCACCGCAGAACGATTCGCCGGCGAGTGGGTATTCCAGTTCATTCGATAGCGTGACGGATCTGCCGGCGAACGAGATCGATGACCTGATCGACCAGGCGTCTTACGCTCAGTGGACGGAAGCAGCTGCCGCTGATGGCGGGGTGACCATTCACAATGGTGCCGATTCGTCGATTCAATTGATGAATCTGGAACGCCGGCTGGCCCAACAGGAATCGCAACTCGCTCGATTGCAGAATGGGCCTGCTCGGCCGGGCAAGCTGTTTGCACGCTATGAAAGCGTGATTGTGCAGCCCGTGCAGAGCAATCAAACCGCCTTGATCGTCCAAACAGGCGACGAAGAGTTCGCAACGGTCATGTTTCCATGGGAAATGAAGCACAGTCCCCGTGTCACGCTTGGTTACGAACCACCAAGCAACGGTGTCGGATGGCAACTTCGATACTGGCAGTTCGATCACGGCCAGTCCTTTGTTGCCAGTGAAGACAACGGCATCATCCAGCCGGGATGGCGAGCCGATGTGCCCTACCTCGTCGAAGACGGTGACGTCGCTTTGGGCGTGCAGCTCTTTGAAGAAGGCACCTTCACCAGCCGCGTTCGAGCGGATGTGATCGACCTGGAGGTCTCCCGCAACTTGATCCAACCCGTCGACGCATTCATCGGGATGCGATACGGCAAGTTCAGCCAAACGTACTCCGCCGTGACCGATGAAGGGTCCGTCAACGCAATCACCGAATTCCGAGGGCTTGGTCCTACAATGGCTCTGCGTCTGCGGCAGACATTGCCGCTGGATCGCTTGGCGATGTTCGGAACATTACGTGGGGCGATGTTGTATGGCAAAAAAGACTTTTTGGGACGAGAGTCCAACTTTGGCAACACACAACACGTCAACGGAATCGATTTGCGATCGTATGACGAAGGCGTGAATTCCTTTGCCGGCAGTCTCGAAATGCAAGTCGGCGTTGAATACACAATCACGGATCACTTCACGACCTTTGTTGCCTTTGAAGGCCAGCATCATTCCAGCGTCGGCGGTGTCAATCCACCGGCCACGATGGAGGGCCGCGACGGTGACGTGACTGGTGACAGTGTCCTGGACGACGACCTCAGCTTCGTCGGGCTGACCACCGGCATCCAGTTGCAATACTGATCCACGACGCATCCGTCGCAAAACATCGTCGCGAAACTCATTCCCGTCGCGAATCTCATTTTCGTCGCGAATCTCATTTTCGTAGCGAAACTCGTCAAGAGTTTCGTCCATTCCCTCTCCGAATCATCGAAACTCTTGACGAGTTTCGCTACGAGTCGACGAGCTTTCGTTACAAGTATTTGGGATCAGGGCGACGGAAGCAGGCCGTTCTTTTCAAAAAAGAAAGCGTTTGCCAAACTTCGTCCCAGCCCGCTTCACCAAACAGCCGAATGCGTGGTGCGCCAGGCAATAGGCATCCGGTGTACGGGTAGGTCTGGAAATGATCTGTCTTGACCAAGCCTTTCCGTTCGGGATTTCTGGCGATGTATTCCATGGTGGATTCGATCGCACCACGCTCCAGTTCATGGTCCTTCAGAACATGATCGTACGGTTGCAATTGGAATTGATGCCCGACTCGTTTCAAGCAGTCGTTTGAATTCAAGCGAAACGCTTTCATGGCGGGCAACTGATCCGAGTCATCGGCGAGCCCTGCCCACAGAAGGTGGATGTGGTCGGGCATCAAACAATAGATCGGACAAGCGATCTGATAGCGGAAGGCGGCGTGGGTCAGCAATTCTCTCATCTTGTAGAGAAATCGAGCGTCGAGCCAACCGGTACGACGACCGTCAATCGTGCACACCCAATGCACCCATGCTTCGCCCCGGTAATACTCAGCCGGCAATCGTTTTAGCCGTTGCGGACGCTCGACAGTCATCCCTTTATCGTAGCGAAACTCGTCAAGAGTTTCGTCCACTGCCTATCCGAATCATCGAAACTCTTGACGAGTTTCGCTACGGATGGATCGTATCGATGAGCGACGCGTGGGAAGGAAGTCGCATGGCGATCTCAGTGTGCGTCGAGCGAATGTGTTCCAGGAATTGGGCTGTCCCTGGTTGGGAGTCGCGCGAGCCTGGCAACGCGACCGTCGCAGCGTCGTGAAGCGATCGTAGCGAAACTCGTCAAGAGTTTCGTCCACTCCCTCTCCAAAACATCGAAACTCTTGACGAGTTTCGCTACGGATGGATCGTATCGATGAGCGACGCGTGGGAAGGAAGTCGCATGGCGATCTCAGTGTGCGTCGAGCGAATGTGCTCCAGGAATTGGGCTGTCCCTGGTTGGGAGTCGCGTGCTCCTGGCAAACAACCTGGTTGAACGCCTGCTGGACTGAGAATGTAGTGGTGGTTCACGTCCAGGAACGTGGGATCACGCTGTGGCATCAGGACTCGGCCTGTGCGAGTGTATTCCTCCAGCAACCTCGCTAGAGAGTCAGGCAACGCGACCGTCGCAGCTTCTTTCCAAAACGCCGTGTCGCGGCGCTGTGAAACGACATAGTGCATCAGCACAAAGTCACGCACCTGAGCGTAAACCTCCGTCATCCGTGTGTTGAATGATTGGGTGTCGCAGGAGCGTTTGTCAAAGACACCTGGCAAGATCGTCGTCGGCAAACACTCCACCAATTCGTCCAGGGCGCGCTGGACCAAGAAGATCCCGGTGGACTCCAGCGGTTCGACAAAACCAGCGGACAATCCGATCGAGACGCAGTTGCCGACCCACGACATCGGTCGCATCCCCACTCGCATCGGGACAACTCGGGTCTCCATTGTTTCCCCGTCGCCACCGACCAAGTCGATCAGTTCGCTTCGGGCGTCTTCGTCGCTGATGTGAGCCGACGAAAACACATAGCCGCAACCCGTGTTCTCGTGCAGAGGGATTTGCCAGGACCAACCGGAGTTCATTCCGGTGCTGATCGTGAACGGCGGCAGTTCAGCGGAAGACTCTTCATCATCGCCCAATTCATTGCGAGGCCGACGCATCGTGATGGCGCGATCACAGATCAATTGCCCGGACCAGTCGGTCCACTCTGATCGCATCTCTCGTTCAATCAGCACACTCGCGAATCCGCTGCAGTCGATGAACAGGTCCCCTGCCACGGCGGTTTGCCCATCCAGTGAAAGGGATTGGATGTTGCCTTGCTCATCGTGGGCCGCGCCGCACACGTCCGCGACAACGTGCTGGACGCCTTCGTTGATAGCAATCTCTTGCAGGAAGGCAGCCAGCTTTCCCGCGTCGAGATGAAACGCGTAGTTGTGCGCAAGACTCGGTTGACCAGGCGCACGCGGACCGCGCCCTCGTTCGCACAGTTCGCGTTGGAAGCTGTAGTCGGTGTACTTGGATTCGACGGGGATCCAGCCCTGGCGAACTCCCCGTTGCCAGGTGTGAATCAGGTCCACGCCATCGATGGGGCTGCCGCAAATCCCAAACGGGTGCCAGTAACGGTGTTGGGGTTCGACCCAGTTGTCGAACCGAATCGCGAGTTTGTAAGTCGCACCGGTCCGGCGGATGAAATCATCCTCGTCGATGCCCATGTTCTCGATCCAATCCACGATCGCTGGGATCGTCGCTTCGCCCACACCGATCGGTGGAACACGAGCCGATTCAACCACGGTGACACGGCATCCGAGTCGACGTTTCAACGTCGCGGCACTCATCCACCCCGCCGTCCCACCACCGACGACAACGATGTGAGGGGCGTTGGCCGAGGGACTGTCACCAAGTTGTTGGTCGTGATGCAGCACCGTGGTGTCGTCCGTTTCCATCACGCCATTTCCTCATTTTCGTTCATTGATCGCTGGCGTTCGTGTCGCCGGTTGCGGATGGGGCGTCGCTGGGCATGCATCTGGCAGGTTCTTCCTGGTGGTCGGTGGCGGGTGGCGAGTGGGGCTCGATCACCAACGGTGGCGCGTTCGCTTTCTTGCGAAGCCAGTGGATGGATTTGCCGACCGGTGGAAAGCGAATGAGTTTGGCTTCCAATTGATGCTTTCCCGGAAAGTCCAGCAACAGGACACCGATCGCGACGGTCAGCAACCCCTGGCCGGGAAGGATCAGCATGGCAATTCCGGCAAGCAGCAACGACGCGCCCATCAAGTTCTTGAGGATCAGCCCTGACCATCGTAGCAACGGATGCTGATCCGCAAACAGGGTTCGGGGCCGGTGTGGTTTGGCGAAGTAGTCAGCCGGGATTCGGACCACCAGAAAAGGCACGCTGAGAAGACTGCCAACGAAAACCACGGCAGAGATGACCGCGGCCCACTGCATGGCACCTTTGTGTTCCAGGAGCTGGTCGTAGAGGTCGTTCAAAAAGTTCATTGGATGGGGGCGAGCAGACGGCAGACACGAACCAGGAACCGATAGGGAAGTGAACTTTCGGTGTACTCGGCCGCCGACGCAAGTTCGCTTTTGGCAAAATCCGCTTCCAGCATGGCTTCGACTTCCTTCGCGAATTCTTGGTTGATCATCAGCATCGTGATTTCGAAGTTCAATCGCATCGATCGGTTGTCGAGATTCGCCGTCCCAATCAGCGAAGTAGAGTCATCGATCAACCAGACTTTTTGGTGCAAGAAACCAGGCTGGTAGCGGTAGATCTGGATGCCTGCTTCTTTGGCTTCTTCCAGGTAAGAGATTCCTGACCAATAGACATGCAGGTGATCAGGGTTTTGCGGAATCAGAATCCGGACATCGACTCCGCGAAGGGCCGCCAGTTGCAACGCTGACATCAATTGCTCATCAGGAATGAAGTACGGACTGACGATCCACAAACGGTCCTTGGCAGAATTGATTGCGTGCAGGAAGAACAGCGTTCCTGTTTCAAGCATGTCCGCCGGTCCAGTCGGCAAACACGCGGCGACGACTTCACCTCCTTCCTCGCGGACGGGATTCCATTGAAGTTGGGGAAGCGATCCTGTGGCCCAGTTCCAGTCTTCCACGAAGGGGGCTTGAATGCAGAGCACGACCGGACCGCGAAGTTCGACGTGGGTGTCACGCCAGGGAGTGAGCACCGGGTGATCGCCGAGGTATTCATCACCGACGTTGTGCCCTCCTACAAAAGCCACCTTGCCGTCCACCACCACAATCTTGCGGTGGTTTCTGAAATTCAGTCGGAACCGGTTGCCTTTCCCCTGTGTTGTGTTGAAGGGAGAGATTTCGACGCCGCCGCTGCGGAGTTCCTGAATGTACTCAGGCGACAGGTCTTTGCTGCCCAGTTCATCGTAGAGCACGAACACGCGGACACCTTCGGCGGCCTTTTTGAGAAAAGCGGCTTTGCACCTTTGCCCCAGGTTGTCGTCTCGCAAAATGTAGAACTGAAAGAGCACGTACTCTTCGGCTTGGTCGATGCTGTCCAGGATGGCATCAAATGTTGCTTGCCCATCGATCAACAGTTTGGCGGAGTTGCCGGTGGTGATGGGAAGTCGGCTCAGGCGGTTGAGAAGACGCGACTGGCTTTTTTCGGAGGGTGTTTGAGGTACCAGCAAGAGATCGTCTTCCTCGAGTTCCGTTCGAGTGAGTTTGACGACCTCGCTGCTTGCGAGTTGTTCGCTGCGTCGCAGCAGATCGTATCCATCAAATTTTGACTGCCCGAGTGCCCAGTACGCGGGGACGGCGACGTATGGCAACGTGTTGAGGCTGACCGCCCAGGCCACGGCACCTTGCGAGGTGCGTGTCGACATCACGGCTTGAATCGATGTCAGGGCGCCGAGCACATGCATGAACATCACAAATGCGGCAAAGGCCCGCCTCTTTTTGGACCTCGGCTCGGGGGTTTCAACGGAAGCGTCCGCGGATTCAGAGGTTGGTTTGCTGCGTTGGAACATGGCGATGGCAACTTGTTTTGGTGACGTCCACATGACTCGCCATCGCGAACGTCGCTGAAGCCAGGGTGTGGTTCCGTCGTGACGGAGCGATTGTATCGGACGCGGTGGGAAACGTAGCCACGGTAGCGCCGAGTCTCTCGGGCACGGAGCCAAAATCAGAGGAGGCGTTGGCACCGTTGGTTGGCACAACGCCATGAACCGCGTCGCATCATCCCGATGGTTGGCCAAGGCGATCGTCGGGAGGGGATTGGTCGATGCACCTTTTGCATCCCAGTTCATACCCGATCATTGCGTCGCGGCCCGTCTGCGTGAGCACCCAATGACGGCTGACCAAGGGCGGCGAGTGGCGGACGTGCTGGTTGTGGCCGCAGGCAAGTTGAGCTACCCAGTGGCCTTCATCGTCGGTGTGGAAACCAGTGATGGCTTGTGGAATGGTTTCCTCATCAGGGTTCTTCATGATACGTGTTTGCCTCGCGTGGCGGTTTAAAACAGGAGTTTGTCTGCGTGGCAACTGAAAGAGCGTGTGCTCAATCATTCTTCGATCTCTCTGCCATCGCCCAGTAGGTGGGACAGCATCCGGCGAGGGTTTTCAAGGAAGGAACGAGTCACTCGGTAATGTTCCGTTTCTTCGTAGGCGATGGGGTGGATGCCCGCATCCGCGAAAGGTGGTTGGACTCCTTGTCATAGCGGGAGCGTTCTCTTCTTCCGCTCTCTTGAACAGGTGCATTGGCATGGCGAGCCAGCCCTCTGCGTCCGGCTTCAGGCCAATGACCTCGGGTTGGTGCCGCAGAACCAAGCTCAGGAATTTGCTGGTCGAAACGAGCGATGGATCATTGTTCATGGCACGATTCTAACCGAAAACAAAAGACGCTCGCGATCGATTGCTCCACGGCAGAGGCTTTGCATTGGATCAGCGACGCGAGTCGCTCCGATGTCCGAAGATTGAGTCGGCCGGTTCTCTCGACTAAGGTTGGCCTGCCAAGGAAACGCTTGGTCGCCGATGTGTCGAAGGTTCCTTCCCCGCTTGTTTTGAACGCCATGAAATCGTTGCCGCCTGCTCTTTTTGTCGCGTTCGTTCCTCTGATCCTGGTTCTGGCGATTCTGCCCGGGGAAATCACTGCGTCTGCGATGGAGCAAGACGCAGGCGCACTCGAAGAACGGGGCTCCCATCGATGGTCTCCGATCTATCTGACCGCGAATGATCTGTCGATCGCAACGGGGAAGCCTTCGCTCGTTCTGATGTCGAGTGGATCGACGCACGTTCCCGTGTGGTCTTTGTCCGGCGGCACCGTGGGGCAATCGATTGCCGGCATCGTTAACGGGCTTCCCGACGAGTGCCGCGCGGTGAAGGTCGAGATCGTGGTGACCTCCACCGACGCGGGAACCAACCCGGACGTGGAGGATGTTTATCGGGTTCACTTGTCGCAAATGGTGGACGATGCGCCGTTCACATCGCGATACGCCTTGGGCAAACCAGTGCGAACACCGCTTCCCGCCGGTCCGCTTCATTCCCGCACCATCGTTCTGGAGTCCTACTACGAAGTGGTTCCCAACGCGCCCCTGACGGTGCGGATTCAGCGGGAACCTGGCTTGCCCGGCGACACGTTCACCCGCCCCACTGGTTTGGCGGTTGTGAAGGTGACGCCCTTGAGCGCTCTCGCGAAAGCTCATGTCGTGCAGGATGTGCGTGGCTACAACTCGTGGCCGATGACTCAGGCCATAGGCGACATACTGGTCTGCACCTATAGCCGGGGATCAGCGCATTCGATCGGAGAGGACGCTCGCGCCGTGTATGCACGGACTTCGACCGATGGCGGAAAAACGTGGACGGCGGAAACGGTCGTCGCGAACACGCCTGGCTTCGGTGAAGTCACGGTCGGGAAAGGCCTGGATTCCACGGGGGCGATGCTGCTGTGGGTGCGCCGCGTCGGCAAGCAGCGACATCACGACCTCTACCGCACCACCGATGGCGTGACCTTCACGCTTGTGGCGACTCCTGAACTCGCCACACAACCGATGCAGATCACGGATGTCTTCGCGGTCCCCGAGGTGGGGTTGATGGCCTTGTGGTTCGCGGGGAACTACAGCGACAAAGCGGTTCACTCCTGGGGCGTGATGACCAGCAGCGATGACGGTGTCACCTGGACGCAGACTGCCGTCGAGTCCGGGTTGTTGAAAGCAGACTGGCCCACCGAACCCTCCGCTGTTTACCTCGGCGATGGCAGGATCCTTGCTGTTGCGCGAACGGAAAGCGGGCCAGCTCAATTCCAGATGGTCTCGACGGACAACGGTGCCACGTGGACGCGCCAGCAAACCAACATCAGCGACATTTACGCCTCCACACCCAGCCTCATCCTCGACGCCGAAACCGGTTGGTTGAGTAACTATTATTACGAACGTGGCCGCGGCATCCTCCGGCGTCGAGTCGTTGATCCGGACGTTGTCTTCGACCATCCGCTGCATTGGCCCGCTTCGGAGGCAGTCGCCACCGGCAGTCCGCTTCCGTGGGATTCGGGCAACGCCAACGCCACCGTGATTGGGGACACCCACCACGTCTCCTTTTACTCTGGAAAGGCGCCTGACACAGCGGTCATGGTTTCGGAGTTTCCCGAACCCACGGCAGGAAAGATCCACCCCAGCACCAACGGTCCCAAGAGATAGGGGGACGGATCATGCCGATCCTCCACCATCGCGAACTTGATTGGTGCCCGATCGATGAGCAGTGGTCGACGGGGCGCATCCAAGTCAGAAGGCCGTGGCGATGGGTTATACTCTCATTCTTGCCTTTCCTTTGGCCGTCGTACGCTCGTTCCTGACGAGTCCGACGGTTCCCGCCCCAGCAAGGAAAATCTGCCATGTCGGATCATGCTTTCTGTCTCACGTTTCGCACCGATCCAGAGGGCGTGCACAGCCCTGCTTTCCCTGCACTTTGCATTGACGAGCCTGTCGGAGGAATCGGAGTTTCTGAGTGGGGTGTCGGAACTCGTCACAATCCAGCCAGGCGATTCGTGAATTGGTCACTTCGATTGATCATGATGGTCGCGCTGTTGAGCGGTGGTGCTTCCTTGGCCGGTGAACCGGTTTTGCAATGGCAGTTTGATGGTGCGTCGCAACCGGGGAGTTGGCTGGGCCAACATGGAACGCTCGAAAGTGGTCCAAGACCACCGAAGTATCCCGGATTTGACCGTGGCAACATGGCGATGCCCTTCGCGGGGCATGAAGGAGCCATTTTGGTGAAGGATCACGAGCGAGGTGGTTTCACCAATGTTCGTTTTGGCAAAGGGGACACATTTGCCTTTGAAACCTGGGTGAAGTTCAAGGGCATCCGCGCAGGACAAACCGCCTATCTTCTGGGCAAGGGACGGCACCCAAAGCACGGGGAGGACTTCGCGGAGAAGAATCAGAATTACTCCGTTCGATTTCAGGGAGCGAAGGGCGGAGCCCGTTTTGGAATCCTGTTCACGAGTGAGCATCCCGAGACAAAGGATCGATTGTGGCATCGGTGGTGGAGCGAGTCCACGGTGCCTGGCACGGGCTGGCATCACGTGGCATTGCAGTTCACGTTCGGGAAAAGTGACAGCCTGTTGGCTTGGATCGACGGCAAAGCGGTCACGGGAACATGGGATGAGAGCGGTGCGACCGATCTTCCGCCGGTGCAGGATGCGGATGATCTTGTCATCGGCACGGGCTTTACCCGAGAAGAAGGCTCCTCCTTTCAAGGCTGGTTGGATCACCTCGCAATCTATCGCGGTGAGTTGGATCCCGATGAGATGAGCCAACGCTATCAGTTTGTCCCACCACCACCCGCCGTGACGCGGGAGATGGTTCCGCCGGGCAAGGTGTTGATTCAGATCAGCGAGGAGGGCGTCCCGAAATCCAATCACTGGCCCGAAGAGCCGGTCGTCACCGAGACTTACCTGGAAGAGGTCTTCGGGCTGTTCGAACTGCCGCACAAGTACGTCGCGACGGGCGTTCGGGGTGATCGGTCCAACCCATCGCATTTGCGAGCCTCGGCAGTCGTGGGGTTCCCACCGGGGAAACATCGGCTTCTGTTGCGAGGCCGTGGTGCCTGTCGTCTGTTCGTCGACGGAAAGAAATTGTTAGAGACTTCGCCTCGTCCGCACGACCCCGGAGGCTATGAGCCACTCTCGGTTCAGGACGAGTACCTTGATCTCGGGCCAGACTTCCGCTTTGCTCCCCCCGGCAATCGGGAGGCATGGTGTGAATTTGAAACGAATGGTGGCGAGCATTTTGTCATCCTCGAAACAATGGTGGGTGGTGTCACTGGACGCAGCACGTTCCGGCCTGATGTCGGTGAGACGGTGGTTGCCATCTCACCGGAAAAAAGCGAATCATGGTGGCTGCTTGCGGGCGGGAATCGCGAAGTGCATTACACAGATGATGGATGGCAAGCATACGAAGAGGAACGTCGCTCGGTGCTCGCCAAGAGGAATGCTGTGGCTCGATCGGAACGTCGTGCGGCCAATCAGGATTACTGGAAACGCCGCCGTGCCATCGCTGCCGAGTGGCTGTCGAGCATCGACAAGGTCGCTGTGCCGGAGCTGCCCAGCGGATACCCCGCTCGGAATGCGATCGATCATTTCATTGCCGCACGGATATCAGACGTCCAACAGGAATCCGTTCGGAGTGATGCGACCAGCATCGATTACTTCAGGCAGATTCGCCCGCTGTTGGAATCACGTTGTTACGCTTGCCATCAAGGTGAAAAGGCTCAGGGGGATCTGCGTCTGGACGATCATCCGTCTGTGTTGATCGGTGGCGAATCGGACGGTCCAGCCATTGTTCCCGGCGACATCGACAGCAGCGCGTTGATTGATCGGGTCACAACGGAGGACGAGGATGTCGTGATGCCGCCCAAGGGCGATCCGTTGACGGACGAGGAAGTCTCGCTGCTTCAACGCTGGATTGAGGAGGGGGCTGTCTGGCCGCAGTTCGACGTTGACCGTTTTGAGTTGACGCCGTTGGCCGATGACTTGCAATTTCTTCGTCGGGTAACCCTGGACATCGTCGGTGTGCCCCCGACGGAATCGGAGATCATCGCATTCCGCAATGACGCCCCCGAGACACGCCGCAGTCAGGTGATTGACCGGTTGTTGGACGATCCTCGCTGGGCAGACAACTGGATGGGCTACTGGCTGGATGTTCTTGCTGAGAACCCGAACATGCTCAACCCGACATTGAACAACACCGGGCCGTTCCGCTGGTGGCTCCACGAGTCGCTGTTGGATAACAAACCTGCCGACCTGTTCGTAACCGAACTGATTCGCATGGAAGGGAGCGAGCGTTTTGGTGGTCCTGCTGGTTTCGCCACGGCGACGCAGAACGATCTGCCGATGGCTGCCAAAGGAATCATTGTCAGCTCTGCATTTCTGGGAGTCGAAATGAAATGTGCTCGCTGTCACGATTCCCCATCGCATGTTTCCTTGCAGGAAGATTTGATGCAGCTTGCGGCATCGCTCAAGCAAAAGCCGATCACGTTGCCCGAATCCAGCAGTGTGCCGATGGATCGGCTGAGTCAGGCGGGCCGCCAACCGCTGATCCAGGTGACCCTGCTACCTGGAACCGTCGTCGCGCCCGCTTGGCCGTTCGAACGCTACTGCGATGAATCGGTTGCGGATGCATTGGCTGAACGTCCCGGGAATTCGCGAGATCGACTCGCCGCGTTGATCACGGCTCCTCAGAACGAACGCTTTGCTCAGGTGATGGTCAACCGTGTTTGGCAGCGACTGATGGGGCGTGGCCTGGTTGCTGGAGTGTCCGACTGGGAAAAAAATCGTCCCACGCACCCGGCACTGCTGCGGTGGCTCGGGCACCAGTTCGTCGCGACCGGGTATGACCTCCAAGCCATCAATCGATTGATTCTGAACTCGCATGCGTACCAGCGTGCGACGGACTTGTCGCTGATCGAAACCAGTCCGCTGTTCATTTCGCCAGCACCGCGTCGATTGACGGCCGAGCAGATCGTCGACTCTGTTTTCCACGCCACCGGAACCCCGTTTGATGTGGAGGAAGTCAGTCTGGACATTGACAGTGTGCGAGCAGTGAACACGACGATCTCGCTCGGACCAGCGAGTCGTTGCTGGATGCTCACCTCGAGCTCGAACGAACGGGATCGTCCCAGTTTGTCTCTGCCACGGATCACGGCCGTCACGAGCGTGTTGAAGACCTTCGGTTGGCGAGGTGCTCGCCAGGATCCGCAGAGTCTTCGCGACACGGATTCCAACATCCTTCAGCCAGCGATTTTGGCCAACGGCGTCATGAGCACTTGGCTGACTCGGCTGAGCGACCGCCACGGAATCACATCACTCGTGCTGAAGGACCAGCCCGTTGAGCAACTGGTCGATCGCATTTTCCTTCGACTGCTGACACGGAAACCATCCGCGGAAGAGAAGGAACGGTACGTTCGCTTTCTGTCCGATGGCTACGACACACGCGTGATTCCGGAATCGAAACGCATCCAACCGACACCTGGCAAACGCGAACGCATCCGTTACGTGAGCTGGTCGAACCATGTCGATGGGCCGGCCAATACGTTGGCGGTGCAAAAGGAAGCTGACGCCCGCCGTGGCGATCCACCCACCAACGCTTTGAACGAGGACTGGCGTCTCCGCATGGAAGACATGCTGTGGGCCGTCCTGAATTCGCCGGAATGGGTTTACACACCGTAGATCCATGGAAACAGTCCAACACTGGAGTACCACGATGAAACGCCGCAACTTCATTGCTCAATCCGGCGCAATTGCTGGAGCCGCTTTGGCCAATCCCTCGGTGCTCGCATCACCGCCAGCGGTCAATCTTCCGAAGGGCAAAGCCGAGCACGTTGTGTTCATTTGGCTGGGCGGAGGCATGTCTCAGATCGACACCTTCGATCCAAAGCGTCGTGGTAACTCCCAAGCCTCGCCGAAACTCGCTGGCTCGGAATACGACGCCATCGACACCGTCGTGCCGGGAGTTCAGTTTTGCGAACACCTGCCTCGTTCGGCGAAGCTCGCCGATCGCATGACAGCCATTCGCACCGTGAATCATCACCTGGTCGACGAACACGCTTTCGGCACGAACTTTGTCCACACGGGGCGCCCCATCAGTGGAAGCACGACCTATCCGTCGATCGGTTCCATTGTCAGTCATGTGCGTGGTGCGGCGAACCCCGACGTTCCCGCTTACATGCTGATCGGTTATCCCAACGTCGCCCGTGGTCCCGGTTTCCTGGGGCCAAAGGCTGGCTACGTTTATCTGGTCGATACCGAAAGCGGGCCCGCTGGTTTCTCACGGCCGGCGGACGTGACTGCGCTTCGAGTCGATCGACGCCGTCAATTGCTCCAGCCACTGACCGACCGCGTCCCGAGCGACTCCCTGCTCTCGGAGTACCGCACCGCTCAGGCCGAAGCACTGCGTTTGGCTGGGCCAGACTTCATGCGTCATTTCCGCTTGCAGGATGAGAGCGACGATCTGCGGAATGCGTATGGGGGGGAGTTCGGGCAACGATGTTTGTTGGCCCGACGCCTCGTGCAGGCTGGGGTACGATTCATCGAAGTGTCACACAATCTGAATTTCATCAATGGAACTGGTTGGGACACTCACAACGAAGGCCAGCAGAATCAACATGTGCTGATCAAGGAACTTGACATCGCGTTGTCAGCACTCATCACGGACCTGGAACAACAGGGCATCCTGGACAAAACACTGATTGCGATCGGGACCGAGTTTGGCCGGCCAGCGGAATATGATGGTCGTGGCGGGCGCGGGCACCAAGGGACGTGTTTCAGTTTGGTTCTCGCTGGCGGGGGCCTCAACCATCAAGGGGCCTACGGCGTCACGGATGAGCTGAGTAAAAAGATCGTCGAAAAACCTGTTTCCGTTCCCGACTTCCATGCCACGATCCACGCTGCCCTTGGCATCAATCCAGGGCTCGAACTATTCGATGGGTCTCGTCCGATTCCGATTACCGATCAAGGGAAACCTGTCGCGGCGTTGTTTGGCTGAGCAATGAGCAGGGGGCAGTGTCATGCGTCCAATGATGCCTCCTTCTCGCCAGCGAACCTCGCACCCTTGTACCCAGGCTCTGCCTGGGCACACTCTGTCTTGGAGGCTCCTGCCTCCTGTCTCCCAACCCGGCAGGCAGAGCCTGCGGCGCATGGCGTTCCCAGGCGGGAGCCAGGGAACGAGCAGCACGCTTGTACCCAGGCTCCGCCTGGGCACACTCTGTCTTGGAGGCTCCCGCCTCCTGTCTCTCCAAACCGGCAGGCAGAGCCTGCGGTGCATGGCGTACCCAGGCGGGAGCCTGGGAACGAGTCGTGACGAAATGCTAGGCTGACGGAAGGTGTCCATCCTCTCGCCCAGGAAAGCAATCATGTCTCGCTCTCGATACAAGTTCGGAGAAGACTACCGGCCGTACTTCATGACCGACACCATCGTGGCTTGGTTGCCTGTCTTTTCTTACCCGGCATTCACCGACGTCATTTTCGATAGTTGGCGTTTTCTTCAAGGCGAGCGTGACATCCGAATCCTCGGATTCGTTGTCATGGAAAACCATCTTCACTGGATTGCGGTGGGCCCGCAAATTGGCAAACGCGTCGGAGAGTTCAAGTCGTTCACGGCGACGAGCATCTTCCACAAGATGAAGCGGATGGGATATGGAACGTTGCTTCAAGAACTGGAGTATTTCAAACTGCGTCACAAGGTCGACCAAACGCACCAGCTATGGCAAGAAGGAAGTCATCCGCAAGTGATGGAGTCGGACGAAGTGATGTGGCAAAAGATTGAATACATGCACCACAATCCGCTGCGGCGTGGATACGTCGACGATCCGCTGCACTGGCGTTTCTCCAGTGCTAGAGCTTACGCTCGCCAGCCTTGTCTCATCAACGTTTGCACCGACTGGATGTAGCACCCTTGTACCCAGGCTCCGCCTGGGCACACCCTGTCTTGGAGGCTCCCGCCTCCTGTCTCCCCAAACCGGCAGGCGGGAGCCTGCGGCGCATGGCGTTCCCAGGCAGAAGCCAGGGAACGAGGGGTACCCTTGTACCCAGGCTCCGCCTGGGCACACCCTGTCTTGGAGGCTCCTGCCTCCTGTCTCCCAAACCGGCAGGCAGAGCCTGTGGCGCATGGCGTTCCCAGGCGGGAGCCAGGGAACGAGCGGCACGCTTGTACCCAGGCTCCGCATGGGCACACCCTGCCTTGGAGGCTCCCGCCTCCTGTCTCCCCAACCCGGCAGGCAGAGCCTGCGGCGCATGGCGTTCCCAGGCGGGAGCCAGGGAACGAGCAGCACCCTTGTACCCAGGCTCCGCCTGGGCACACTCTGTCTTGGAGGCTCCCGCCTCCTGTCCCCCCAACCCGGCAGGCAGAGCCTGCGGCGCATGGCGTTCCCAGGCAGGAGCCAGGGAACGAGAGGAATGAGCAGGGCAACAGGTCGCTTGAACCGGTCACAGAGAACGAATCAAAAGACGCCGAAAACAGACGCGAGAAAGCTGGTGGTTCGAGTTGATTTCGAACGGCTTCCCCTCATCATTCGGGCTTTGGGAAGAGTGCCATCAGACTGTCCGCGAAGATCCGGTGGCCGTTGACGTTGGGATGGTTGATGTTGTTTTCCATCAGGGTGATGTAAGGGATTCCCTGTCGCCAGAGCCGACCGTAGCGAAGGGATCCTTCAGCGACCGCGATCTGGTTCTGTTGCGCAAAAGCACGAACGCCTTGGACGTAGGCGCGGGGATCGTCATCGATGTTTTGCTGGCTCGAAAACCCCATCCAGCTGGGGCGAACATAGTGCGGTGTCAGAATGATCCACTCGGCATCTCTCTCGCGCAAGTCGGCCAGGATCTTTCCGTAACGCTCCTCCACTTGCACTTCTGAAAGACCGGCATCGTTGACGAACTCCGACACGATCAGATCGGCCTGCCGGTTCAACACCTTCTCCTGGTAGTTGTGTTCGCTGCCCGGTGGCTCGCTCAGGTAGCTACCGGTATTCCGTCCGCCCCACGCCTCCGTGACCAATTCGATTTTGGCGTTTGGATAACGCGATTTCAGACGCTCCACAAACATCGATTGGTAGCGATTGAAGGTCGACACGCTGTCACCCCAAGCGAGGATTTTCAGGGGCTCTCCGGACTGGAGCTTTTTCAAAGACTCAGGCAGCAATGTTTCCGCAACGGAAGAACCGTTGGCTGTTGTTTCGGGGTAGGCGGTTTCCAAGATTGGGAAGACGTGGTCCTTGCTCAACGCATCAAGGCGGGTGGGAAGGTAGATGTTCGCCAGCCGGATCTGGCCCGCATCCAAAGCCGGCGGTTCGGGCATGGAAGCATGTGGCGTTCCTTTCTTCAGCACGATCTGATGATGCCCGTTTAGCACGACCGAATCGATGCGTTGTTTGGTGTGTTGGTAGTCGATGTACACCGGTTGGTCGGGGGCGATGGCTCCCTGCGGCAACCGACCGACCGTGCCGGAGACAAGGTCAGCCTCGTAGTCGATCCCTCTTTGAAATGTCTTGGCCGCGGGCTCCAGACCGGCTCGGACGACAACACTGGTGGGGTCGAGCAAACCTTCGACCGTGCATTCCGCTGCGATGACTCCTTTGAGACGAACACCCTTTCGCCAGCCCGCTGTCGTCTTGGCGTCGAAGTCGGGTAAACGATCGTGTTTCTCGTGGGTGACCGTGACGATTTCGGGACCAGCGAGTTTCAATTCAGCCGCAACCGATTGAGCTCCCGGCACGGTCACCGAGACGGTCCATGCTCCCGTCAGCCGCACCTCGGCGGGCGTCGCGACGGGGGATTCTGCCGCAACCGAAGTGACGCAGCAGATCGCGATCGCTTGCACCACGAGGAGAAGGAGGGTGAGTGTCAGGGTAGGTTTCATGGGGTGACCTTCAATGCTTCCACTAGGATGACCGCGATTTCTTCGCGGCAAATGGTTCTGAGTTCTCGACCTTTTTCGACTCGCTCCGCGTCGTCTCCGTAGTTGGACTGGCCAACGGAGAACTTGCGATCACGCCGGATCGTGCACGGGGAGCGGCATCGTTCGCGCCGACGAACGGTGCTGGCGAGGCATGGGACTGACGCCGCTCCAGTGCCATTCAGTCCTGAGTCCTTGGCTTCCGCGATGGGTTCTTTGCATGCAGTTCGGCAAGCGTTTGGACCAGTTTCCCGGGATCATCGCACAGCAAAGATTCCGGACGATATTTTAGCAGCGGCAGAACTTTCTCGGGTGTCCCTGTCGTCGCGTCGAAATGGATCTTCGCTCCCGCCTCGCGAATCTTTGTCAGTAGCGTTGGGTCGTTTTCGATCCAAGCAATCTGAGGTCGCAAGTAATTCATGTTCGCGGATAAAAACGCATCCATCTGCTTTTTCTGACGCAGGAAGATCAGCGTCTGGAGTTCCGGCAAGCGTTCTTTGAGTTGCTGCGATTGTTCCACGGTTCGCACGGCCGCGATCGTCCGCGCGGTTTCGCCATGGACTTTCACGGCTGCGGCAATTCGATCCGCATACGTCGCGCCTTCTTCCTTCAGGTCCAATTGGACATCGATCCGTCCACGGCAGACCTGCAGTGCTTGTTCCAGTGAAGGCACCCGTTCGGCATGGTACTCCGTTCCGAACCAAGTTCCGGCGTCCAGTGCCGCCAGTTCGTTCCAGGTCAGATCGTTGACACGCCCGCTGCCGTTGGTTGTCCGGTCCACCTTCGCATCGTGCATGATCACCAACTTGCCATCGCGCGAGGTGCGGACGTCAAGTTCGACCGCCGTTGCTCCGGCTTCCATCGCTCTTTCGATCGCTGCGATGGTGTTTTCGGGACGATCATGGCTCGATCCACGATGCGCCGAAATTCGCTGGACGGATCCGGCCGCTGCCGCCAAATCCTCTGCATGCGTTTGGGCCTCGGCCCTGCCGCACGTGGCGATTGCAAACACGGTGCAGAGCACCACGCAACTGACAGCACCTCGTTGTTGTCTATCGTTTTGGCGTCGTGAACGCATCCCAGTGAAGGCGAGCCGATAGGAAGGCGGGGTGTTGCTCATCGTTTTGTTTCTGGTTGTGCAGGGGGCTGTTGGTTGGACTGGTTCCTTCACAGGCTGGAAGCCGATGCCACTTCCCTATTGGACTGCGTCGCCTTGGCGGAGCGTCAGCAAGTATTCGATCAAGTCGGAAAGTTGTTGCTCAGTGAAGTTGGCGACGAGGCCTTCGGGCATCAGCGAGACGGATTGGGGGCGTTCCTCTTCGATGTCTGCTTCGTCGATCGTGATCTGTTGGCCGGTGGCGATGCCGAGCGTGATTTTCCCGTCTCGGCGATCGAGTACCAATCCGTTTTGGACGCGGCCGTCTTCCAGCAGAAAGGTGGTCGCGACAAAGTTGTAGTTGATCGCTCCGCTTGGGTATTGGATGTGATACAGCAGTTCTCGGTCACCGTACTTCATCCCCACGGACGCCAGATCGGGGCCGACCAACGCGCCTTCCCCGGTGACCCGGTGGCATCGCGCGCAGGCGGCGTCTTTGTGATTGGCAAACAGCTCGCGGCCTCGTTCGACGTTGCCTTGCATCGCCAGCACCGCTTGCACGTTGTGAATCTTCGCGCTGTCGCTGCCTGCCTTCACTGGAAGTTGCTCCTCAGCTGCGAGACGAATTCGACGATCGGAATGATTGTGCAGCAGGAACGACAGTTCGCTCTCCAAGTCGGCAGCAATCTTCGTCTGCTTTTGCAGCGACAAGACCGTGTTGGCTCCTTGGAAACTCGTCGCGATCAGCTGCAAAGATCGACGTCTTGCATCCAGTGGCATGTTTTCATCAAGGAGGGCATGCAGCAGGGTGGGTTGTGCCGTGTCGTCTGCCATCGAGTGGATCGTTTCGAGCGCGGCCAAGGCAAGTCGTCCACCGCTCGGACTGCCTTGCGCATCGTCGATCAACTTGGCTGCTAACGCACGAACAGGCTGGTGCTTCATTTTTCCGAGGGACGTCAGGGCTGCCACGCGAACAACATCCTGTTGTGTGTCGTCGCCTGCAAGTTTCATCAGTGGGGCTTCGAATCCGACCAACGATGCGTTTGCGATCGACTCGATCGCGGTGATCTGGAATGCGGGCGAGTCCAAGGCATTCATGAACACCTGACTTAGCGAATCGTCTTTGGTAAGTTCACGCCAATCGGTGGCAAGTTTGCGACCGAGTTGCCTGATGATTTCGAGTTTGCCTTCGGCGGTGACTCCATCTGCAAAGAATCGTTGGACGAGCACACGACCAGCAGCCGGGTCTGCAATTCCAGCCAGGGCAAGCGAAGCAGCTTGTTCGACCGAAGGGGATTGGTTGTGCGATAGCAGTTGCTCCATCGCAGGCAACGCTTCGCTGCGCTGAAGCACCCACGCCAAGCCAATCACGCGTGACGCCGAATTCGAGGGCGGCAATGCATCCTGAGGCCGAAGGAACGCATCGTTGGAACCAACCGGGTAAAACGGAGGCACGGCGATCGGTTGCTCATCCCACCCCGCTTGGATCGCTGTTTCAGCCAAGCTGCTGAACAGACGCGTGATGAATTCTGGCTCGCGATGGATCAAGGCGACTCGCAGAGCCTCCAGATAAAACCGGTCGCGACCGTCCCATGCAGCGGTCAACGATTGCAACGCGGCGCCGATGTCTTCGGTTGGCTGGTTCGAAATGGCGAGCAACAATGCGCGGCGCACGCCGGCGTCCGGATCGTCAACGAGGGCTAGGATTCGATCAAGGTTCTGGTTCGATTCATTGTCTCGGTCCGATTCACTGAGCAGGCTGAGTGACGTTTCGCGGATTCGCGGATCGGGATCGTGGAGAGCTTCCGCCACGTCGGCTTGGCCGGTGGTTGGCAGTCCATGCAGGACATGAAGTGCTCGCGCGCGGATGACTGGGTTTGTGTCCTGGAGCAACTCCAGCAATTCATCGCGGGCTCCCGCACCTTGTCTCACCAATTGGTCACGTGCGGCCAGGCGTGCCACTGCGTTGGGTGACTGCAACGCTTCGGCCGCGTTGTCTCCATGGAATGTCAACGTGTTCGGCTTGGTGTTTTCTGCGCTGACGCGATAGATCCGCCCGGTCGTCTGATCGGAAAACCGGTTGCCACCGACTCCGGCATCGTACCAATCGCAGACGAACAGCGATCCATCGGTGGCGACGGAGACATCGACGGGGCGGAACCAGTCGTCATCGCCTTTCAGCAGCACATCGTAGTCCGATCGGAAGCCGGCCCCATGGCGAACGAGTGGGTGCGAATTGACTTGATGTGTCCCCGCATCGATCTGCAGCACCGCGCCATGATACTGTTCGGGCAACAGGCTTCCCTCGTAGACCACCAGCCCACTCGGTGACCCGTTCCCGGTTCCAACCAACTTCGGAATGATGCCGGGCAATTCTTCCGCCCAGTGCCGAGGCGAATCAGGATGCTGGTAACCGTACTCGCCGCCTTCCAGCACCCAGTACATCCGGCAACCACGATCGCCGTCATCATCGTTGTCGCTGCCAAACACGTTTCCGAAGGAATCCACCGCTGCCTCGTAGTTGTTGCGATGGCCTGACGACAGAATTTTCAGTTGGGTTCCGTCGCGGTTCACGCGTAGCGTTGTGCCAACATTCGAGGACGTCACCCGTTGGCCGGATTGGTCCATGACATCCAGCGTCGGTTCGCCGGTTTTCAGTTTGTCTGCTCCGTAGCGGGCGTCGCCAACGGTGAAATACAGTTTCCCATCGGGACCGAAAGTCATCCCATGCAGTCCATGGTCGCTATCGACACCACGAAATCCAGTCAGCAGAGTGTGTCGGCGATCCGCGATGTCGTCCCCATCGGTGTCTTCCAGAACCAAGAGGTTGGGTGAATTGCCCGTGTAGACCCGCGTTCCGGTTTGAACGCCATCTTTCCAAATCTCTTCCACGGCCAGTCCCAACGGCACCGGGAAAATGTTGTCAGCGAACACGGTGACTTGGTCGGCTTTTCCGTCGCCATTGGTGTCGCTGAGGATCTTGATCTGATCCGCGTCTGCGACTCGGCTCATCGAATCGAACTCTTTCTGTTTCATTCGATAGTTGAGTCCTTCCGCAATCCAAACACGTCCGCGTGAATCGATTTCCATTGCCGTTGGGTTTCTCACCATTGGCTCGCTGGCCCAAAGAGATACTTCCATGCCTGCGGCCGGATGCAACGACTTGAGAGAGTCGGTGGGTGAGATTTGGGCGGACGCACTGCCGCAGCTGACAACGAAAAAAGACAGGCAGGCAGATCGCCAGATGGATCGCAACATGAACAGCGTCCGAGCAATGAAATGGAGGGGAGGCGGGGAGGGAATCAGGACGCGCGAGACGAGGGAGGCTTCCGTTGGTGAAACAGAATTTGAATGCCGTCCATGCCGGCGACCACAAGGGCGATGCCTCCGTCTGCGTCCAAGTCAGGGGTGCCAATTGTAATCCAGTCCGGACTTCGCCGTGATTGATCGTGGCCATCCCGTTCAGAAAGTGTTTCTCCGGACATCTCTCAATGTCCGCGTGGCTTGGCTGAAGGCTCACCACCGTCTCGGATGGACCACTCGATGCCTGCTGCTTTTTCGTCCCTTCGAATCAAATAGAATGCCTCCTTTCCAAAGTGGAAGCCGTCGTGAAAGCTTTCTGTGTTCAACGTGTCAGCAGAAGTCGTTCGGCAAAAGTCGATTCACCGAAACGTGTTCACGTTCGGGTCTCGTGAACTGAGAGCTGATGCTCGGTGGCTGATTCAGCCCCATGAGACCTGACCACGTGTTTGAAAATTGTTTCACTGTCCCATCCGTCTTCCAGAAGGCGATCAGCACCATGCGAATCCGAAACTGCCGTTCTTTGGCCCCCGTTTTGATTGTGGCGGCTTGCGTCGCTGTGTCGTCCACTGTTGTGCAGTCTCAAGAACCTCAAGGGGTCGTTCCAGGGGCCGAGAAGCCACTGCGGATTTCGCCCCGACCTGACAATGACCGGAACAGCGAAGGCGATTTCATCCAACTCAAGGATGGACGGCTTCAGTTGATTTACACCAAGTTCATCGGCACGAGTGACCACGCACCCGCCGAGCTCATGGCTCGGTATTCCGCTGACGGTGGCAAGACTTGCTCTTGGTCTGGAACAACGGCGATGACCCGTTGGCAATCGTCAAGCCAGTCGGCCGGCGCCCTTTCACAGCGGCGCTCTCCGAAGACGAAGGCGTCACCTGGAAGCACATCCGAAATATCGGCACCGATCCACAGGGGTGGTATTGCTACACGGCGATCGAGTTCATCGACGATCATGTGCTGCTTGCCCATTGCGAGTACCCCGGTCTGAATTCGTTGCAAATCACTCGCTTTCCGATCCGTTGGTTGTACCAGTCAAGCGAGGTCGACAATGTGATTCCTGTCACTCCCAATGAATCTCAATAGCGCCCCTGGCTGAAGGACGCGGGTCAGGTGACACCTGGGAACCTGAGTCGGGTTGGCCAGCGAGTCGGCCGATCGGCGTGTCCGGCCAGACAAATGACCCGGACGGGCATCAGTTTGAGGGCACTGTCGGTAGTCGAAGCACCACAAAGATGCCGTAGGCCGCGGCGGATAGGGTGACCAGTTTGGCGGCGACATGGAGACTGCTAAGGATCAACGTTGATCCGACCAGCACCGTGACCATGGTGATGGCAACCACTTTCACTCCTGGTCGAACACCGCCTTGGTTGTGCCAATCACGCAGTGGGCCGCCGACGATTGGCCACGCCATTGCTTTGGCGTGCCAGCTTGGCGACACACGGATGAGGAAGTAGCACATCAGCAGGAGGAATGGCGTGGTCGGGATACCCGGTAACACGACACCAACCATGGCGAGCGCAAAGAACAGCCCGGCCAGGAACCAGTACAACCAGCGTTTGATGCCACGGGCTGGTTCGATCATCGAGGCGGTCTCAACCATCGAAAACTTTCTGCCGATCTGTTCGGATTGGGCGGGAGCGATGGCCAAGCAAAGTCACTTCCATTGGACGTGGATGGGGACCGTCGCGTATCCGCTGGCAGGATACGATTCCAACGACGCAGGGGATTCGGGCTGGAGATGAAAACCGAGTGTTTGATCCAAGAGGGATTCCATGAACACACGCATCTCCATCCGAGCAAGTGGTGCGCCCGGGCAAACGTGAATGCCAGCTCCGTACAGCAGGTTGTTTTTCGGACTGCGATCGAACTTGACCATCCCAGCATCTTCGAACGCGGATGGATCGCGATTGGCGGCGATCCAGTTGATATCCACACGCTCTCCCGCGTCGAGATCACGTCCACCGAGTTGGGTAGGACATGTGGTGGTCCGCCGATTGCTATGCAATGGATTGTGAACTCGCAGGATTTCGTCCATCGCGGCCAGCAGCACGCAACGGTCACGACGCAACGTGCTTTGGTGCTCCGCATTGTCTGCCAGGTGATGAATCAAAATTCCGATCGAAGCGGAGATGGTTCCGAGTTCGCCAACCGTCCAGTTCCGTAGAATGCTGCTGATTTCTTCGTTGCTCAGTCGTCGTCCATGGACAGTTTCGTGCATCAGAGAAGCGGTCACGTCGTCGTCCTTCTTGGCACCGCATTGGGAACGCTGCTGAATCAGGTCATCGACAATCGCATCGAGTTCACTCGCCAGCGTCGACAAGGCAACACGATCGCGGGCGCGAGTCGCGGATTGATTTTGTTCGGCCCAGCGGAGGAGCGGTTCGTGCAGGCTGCTTGGCCAACCAAGAAAGGCACATTGAATGCGAACGGCGAAGTGGGATGCCAGATCGCTCATCACCTCCACGTCGCTGCCGCCGACTGACAATTCGCTCAACAAGTCGGACGAGATCTCCCGGCAGACCGGCTCAAACGCGCCCACTCGTTCAGGGGAAAAATACGGTTCAATGATTTGCCGGAAAGGAGTGTGTTCCGGCGGGTCCATTCCATTGGGCACGGATTGATGCCGCGACACTTGGTTGCTGAACGTTGGATGGTCATTCAAAATTTGCATGACGTCGGCGTGACGAAACACGGACCAACCGCGTGACTCGCTGTGAGCCACCGGACAACGTTCACGCATCTCATCGTACGCAGCCACTTGATCGCGGATGACTCGATCGGATTCGGGATTCCAGTCGGACTTCATATCGTTGTTGCGTTCATTGACGGACGCAGTAGAGCGCGCCGACTTTGTTGACGTAGTGAACGTGGCCTGCAAACGCGAGCGATGTGGAAACACATCGCATCAATACCAATCAACGTTAGCGGCACGGCTTCCAGAGCACTGGAAACCGATCGTCTGGGGGACTTCCACGCAACGAGTGAACATGCATCAGTGTATGCACTTTGGAATGTGTATAGCAAGGTGTAGGTTGAGGCAGTGGGCGTGGTGGCGGTTCCGAGTTGGGTTGGCCTGATAAAAAGCGTGCTCTCAAAAAAGCCGAGCACGCTCTCGCGGCTGTCTGCTCACCGCGATCAGCAGTCGCGATCACGATCCTGGGTGGGGAACGGCGCCGAATCAGGTGCCGAACTTGCAATTGCCCGTTGAGCCTGCAGTCACCTCCGTCCGTGGTTGGGCAACGCTAGCCGGTTGGCAACCGGTTCCGGATGATCTTGGTCGTGGGGTTGCCGGGCATGATCGTGTCGCACCACATTTCGTTCTCAAAGACGTAACGAACCTGAATGGCCTGGGCTTCATCGGCAGCGAATGCGGATGCGGCCTCGGCCAGCGAGACTGTCGCATCGGTCGCGGTGGATTTCATTTGAACGTGCTGCACGTCGGCGCCTTCGGAGAGGTCGGCAAACAACTGCAGGACTTGATCCTTGGCCCATTCTGCTTCCAGGATTTCCGGCAGCGGCTCATTGTTTTCGAGGTCTGCCAGTGTGAGTTTTTTCGACGTCATGCGTTGGGTAATCCGGGACGCGAGAAGGCGGGCATCAGTAAGATGGCGTTTTCAGGTGCCGGACAAACGTAGCGGCAAACGCCACACCCGGTGCAGGTGTCTTCCTTGATCACGGGCTTGCCATCGGTGACGGCGATTGCGTCGTCGACAGGACATCGTTCACTGCAAACGGTGCAAGTCGTGCTGTGGTGGGCCAGGCACAGGTGTTCGGTGATCCGGGCGGTGCCCATGATCGGCGGGATCGTGTCGACCAACACACCCGGTTCACACGACGCGATGCAAGGAAAGTCTTCGCACATCAAGCAGGCGGATGTGTCGGCGTCGATGACCGGTGTGCCGGCGACCGCGCCCAGGCGATCGGGGGCTTGGACGATCGCGTTGTACGGGCACGCGGTGATGCAGTCGCCGCACCGGGTGCAGCCCGCCAGGAACTGAAACTCGTCGATCGCACCGGGTGGTCGATGAACAGGGATCGTGCGAGCGAGAGGCTTGCCAGTCAGATTGGTCGGCGGAACGGGATCGATATGGATGCCGCCAATGCTGCGTGGCTGTGCAAGCGGTCGTTCTTCCACCTCTGGTTTGGGCAATCGTGTGACGAGCGCCGGAAAACGCGATGGTGGTCTCAATTTCCAGAGTCGACCTTGCAGCAATGCACGGCGGCTCTGGGAGACGGCAGTCGGTTGGAAGAGAAATGAAAACGCAACAAGCGGGAGGCGGAGAGTTGCAAAGAGGAACCGCCGCAGAGCGGAGCTTTTTCTCTGCGTTGGCTTGTCAACGTCTCCCCGGCTCTCGTGACTTGGCGTCATTTCTTTCCCTGATTCACTTTGCGACCACATCAAGCGGCGGCAGCATTGGGACGGCATTGGCTTCTGGCATTTGATCGAGCGAAGCTGAGGGGGCGTGGCACTGCGTGCAGTTCGTTCGCCACGGGTGCGTTGATTCCATGCCAGCCCATCCATGCGGGCCGCCATGGCAAGCGTTGCAGTTTTCTCGCATCCACTGCGAATGCGGGATTGTCGGCGGCGCGCCTTGGTAGGCACGCTTGCCCGCTTTCGGTGCCGGCAAGCCGACAAAGCTCGTTGAGACACTGGCATCGACTTCTTGGAACGGTGCCGGTGCCATCGATGCGTGACACTGGACACAGTTGCCGAGGAATTCGTGCGACATCACGCTGGCCTTCAAATTCGCCATTTGCACGCCACTGGAATGACATGCATAACAAGCCGCATCGGTGGTGTTTTCAACGGGGTGCGGAATGATCGGTGGAGCACCGTTGAACGCACGGCGTGATGCCCGCAGTTCGCTGGACGCTTCCTTCTCCGATTCACTCGGTTCGATCTGGGTGTAGAGATCGTACTCCGGCGCTGGCAATGCCTGCGGCATCGACTGCCAGGGTTTCGTCGGTCCCATTGGTGTGCTGGCGATCTCAGCGTAACTGACCGCAGGAATCAACTTTGTCTCCGTCCTCGTTCTTGAAATCTCGCGATCAGTCAACGGTGATTCGTGCATGCCATCGGGTTTTGGCACGCCATCACCCAGACCAACGAAGTATCCCATCACCGCGACGGCCATCACCACCGAGAGAAAGATCGTTGTCAGCCGGTTCATGAAGGCACCTTGGCGGTCGTTTTCTTGACAACACGAGCCGCACACTTCTTGTAGTCCGGTTGTTTCGAAAACGGATCGTAAGCTTCCAGTGTGCAGTTGTTGATCAGTTTGGTTTCGTCAAAGAACGGAACAAAGATCGTGCCACGTGGTGGTCGGCCACGGCCATCGATCCACACCGGCAAATCGCAAACGCCACGACGAGATTCAATGGTGACAATTTCGCCCTGGCGAATGTTGGCTGCTTGGGCGTCTTCCAAGTGCATTTCCACATACGCGGTTGGCATCGCGCGGCTGAGTTGCGAGACCCGCCGTGTCATCGTGCCCGTGTGCCAATGTTCCAGCACTCGGCCGGTGCAAAGCCACATCGGATATTCTTCGTCAGGCATTTCCGGCGGCGGCTGATACTCGTGGAACCAAATCTGCGCGCGACCATCGCTGGATGAGGAATGATAAAACTCGAATTCCTCGCCGGCTTTTACAAACGGGTCGTCGAATCCCGAGAAACGAAACCTGGTTTCTCGCCATGAACCGTCTTCTTGCTCGACCACTGGCCAACGCAACCCGCGAGCTTTCACGTATTCCTCATACGGGGCGAGGTTCTTGTGCTTCATCGTCGTGAACTGGCGGTACTCCTCGAACAGATGCTTGTCGACGTTGGTGTCGTAGTAGCGATCGAATTCCCAAACGGGAATCTCTTGGCCAGCGTCGTCTTTCACCGCGAAGATGAATGCACCGTCTTTGTCCTTCATTCCCTCATGGCCCATCTCGAACAGCTTGTGCGCGATCGCGATGGTCATCCAGCAATCGTCACGGGCTTCGCCCGGCGGATCGACCATTTTGAACCACTGTTGTGTTCGCCGCTCACTGTTGCCAAACATGCCGTTTTTCTCGACCCACATTGCGGCTGGCAAGATCAGATCAGCGAGTGCCGTGGTCGCGGTCGGGTACACATCGCTGACAATCAAGAATTTGTCTTCGAGACCCTGTTTGTCGTTGAAGAGTGCGTTCAAATTCGGCAGTGTTTGGCCCGGGTTGGTGACCTGCACGAACATCGTTGTGATGTCACCGCCTTCCGCCGTGGGTTTGGTGAACTGCTCGAACATCTTCACCGTGTGATAGCCCGGCACTTCGCTGATGCTTCCCTCGCGAACGTTCCAGAAGCCTTCGCTTTGCTCGCGATGTTCAGGCTTGGTGACGACCCGGCCACCTGGCAACGCGTGAGCCAGCGTGCCAACTTCGCGGACCGTGCCGCACGCCGATGGCTGTCCGGTGAGGCTGGTGGGGGCATCGCCGGGGCGACCGAAGTGCCCCGACAACAGGTGAACGCCGTGGACCAACGAATTGATGGCCGTGCCCATCGTGTGCTGGTTCATGCCCATGCACCAGAGCGACGTGATTCGAATGTCGTGTTGCCCAAACAAGTCGGCAAGCATGCGAATCTTGTCCGCCGGAACCCCCGACAATTCTTCGACATGTTCTGGCGTGTACTTGGCGATCCGTTTGCGAAATTCCTCTTCGCTAATTGGCTCACCTTGCAGCGTCGGGGTGTCCGCTTCATCGCCTCGGAAGTTGCAGTGTTTTTCAACAAATGATTTGTCGTAGTTGTCGTTCTCGATGAGCAGGTGCAGGATGCCCAGCGAAATCGCAACGTCGCCGTGCGGTTTCATTTCCAAGTAGTCGTTCGCTGCATCGGTGGTTCGAGTCCGACGCGTTCCGATGTCGATGATGCGGACCTGTTCACCACGCGAACGACGATCGGTGACTCGCGAGAACAGCACCGGGTGCATTTCGGCGGGGTTGTTGCCCCAGGTGATCAGCACGTCGCATTCGTCGAGATCTTGGTAGCAACCTGCCGGTTCATCGACACCGTACGTTGCCAGGAAACCGGTCACCGCCGAAGCCATGCACAACCGCGCGTTGGGGTCGATGTGGTTGTTGCTCAGTCCGCCCTTCATGAACTTCTGAGCGGCGTAGCCTTCGGGAATCGTCCATTGGCCGGACCCGTAAAACGCAAACGTATCCGGCGAGTCAAAGATTCGTTGGGCGATGGTTTCAATCGCTTCGTCCCAGCTGATTTCGGTCAGCTTGCCGTCTTTGCGAAGCAGCGGCCGAGTCAGTCGGTCCTTGCCGTAGAGGATGCTGCCAACGTGATAGCCTTTGACGCACAGCAAACCCTTGTTGACATCGGCGGCCTTGTCGCCAGCAACCGCGACGACACGCCCATCTTCGACACCAACTTGAACGTGGCATCCAGTGCCGCAGAAACGACAAGGTGCCTTGTTCCACTCCAAGCCTTCGCCTGTGGGCAATCCATCGACGGCTTGGTCAGCCTGAAGAACTGGCAGCGTCGCGCCCGCGACCATGGAACCGGCGGCAGCCATCGCGGCTGTCTTGAGCAAGGCACGTCGGTCGTTGTTCATCTTCAGTTCCTTGTGGATGGTTCTTCTTCGGTGTCTTCGTCGAACGCGACCATGGCGACGGCCAAGTCGATCACTCCCGGCAAGTCTCGGACTGCATTCCAGATCTCTTGGTCGCGTGTTTTAGTTTCGCTGTCCACGACAATTGCAAGCTTGCTGCCACAGGCTTGCCCCAAGTCAATTTCGGGAATGTTTGTGATGGATTCGATCGCACTGATATGTTCTTCCACGGAAGAAGCGAACGTGACGACGAGACCACTGATTGGCACTGAGATTGCTTTTTGAAAACGTGGCAGAAAGGATCGGAAGTGAGGTTTCGCGAACCTGCACGTCAAGGTATACCATAGGCGTCGTCAGTGAAACCTCATTTGGGATGGAAATTCATGTCGCGAATCGCCAATCTGCTCTTCGCTGGCGTGGTGTGCTTGATCGGCGCGATGTTCTTCGTCGCGACCAGTCGAACGGCATTGCGAGAGGATTCGCACGCCACCCCGGACGCTGTGGCTTCGGTTGCACAGTCTGGTGACGTGAGCTTCCAGTCTGCGAGTGAGCCTGCAGCGAAGTCCGATGGCGAGCAAGAGGCTTACCCTACGGTCATCCGTAAACCATCTGGTCCGCCGCGGATCGAACTCGCCGGCACGGACCCGCAAGGACGAACCGGCAGCGTTGCCTGTTCCACTTGCCACCGCGTTCGCCAGCCGAACTTGGACAACAAAACGGCCGCCACGCTCGACGAATTTCATCAAGGCATGACATTCAGTCACGGCAGCATCGCTTGCTATTCCTGCCACAATCCCGATGACTCGGATTCGTTGCGGTTGGCCGACGGAACTTTGGTGGCTTATCAGGAGGTGATGACACTGTGCTCTCAGTGCCACAGCAAACAAGCGGAGTCCTTCGCTCATGGTGCCCACGGTGGTATGAACGGGCACTGGGATTTGACTCGCGGACCCCAGATGAAAAACAACTGCATCGACTGCCACGATCCGCACGCACCGGCCTACCCCAAGATGATTGTCGGCTTCAAGCCGAAAGACCGCTTCAACGCCCCTCTCGATCACAGTCACGACCACGAAGGAGCGGAATCCCATGACGAGCACTGAAACCGACTCAACGCCCTCGTCCAAGCCCAGCCTGCCCATCGTTGAGAACTTCAGCCGCCGCGCCGCCGTGAAGGCCGGTTTTGCAACGCTGGGTGCGGGAGCGTTCGTGGCCGCGATTTCGCCGCTGCGACAAGCCGCCAAGAACACGTCGGCGGCGGAGTTCATGCAGACGCACTACACCGAACTGTCGACCGAGCAAAAGGCCGATGTGATTGCTCGCCTGGAAGCCGAGACCAAAGAGAAGTACGGCGCGGACGTGACGATCGGGGATGATCGCCCAATCCCTGGCACAAAATTCGTCTACGCGATCAACCTCAGCGTGTGCAATGGCAACGGCAAATGTGTCGAAGCCTGCCACAAAGAAAACAATCACGACCGCGACACCAACCAGTCATACATCCGCGTCATCGAAATGCCCAAGGGCACGATGGACATGGAACAAGGCTCGACGACGTACACCGGTGTGGTTCCCAAGGACGACAAATTCTACTTGCCCGTGCAGTGCCAGCAGTGCGACGAACCACCATGTGTCGACGTCTGCCCGGTCAAGGCGACGTGGAAGGAAGAAGATGGCATCGTTGTGGTCGATTACAACTGGTGCATCGGTTGCCGCTATTGCGAAGCGGCCTGCCCTTACCACGCGCGGCGTTTCAATTGGAAGAAACCCGAGGTGCCGGCCGCAGAGGTCAACCCAGACCAAAGCTACCTGAGCAATCGGATTCGTCCGGTCGGTGTCGTTGAAAAATGCACGTATTGCTTGCACCGAACCCGCCGCGGCAAGTTGCCCGCGTGCCTGGAAGCCTGCCCGACGGGCGCTCGCGTGTTCGGCAATATTCTCGACAAGGATTCCAATATCCGCTGGATTCTGGAAAACAAACGTGTTTACATCCTCAAAGAAGAACTCGGTACCAAGCCGGCATTCTTTTACTACTTCGATTGAGCTGGGAAAGAAGTTGACGCAAAGTCGCGTGTGATGGGGAGACGCGGAGGGAAGTTTCAACGCGGAGCTTTTGACCTTCTTTCTCCTTTCTTTGCGGCTCTCCGTCTGGCCGCCTCTGCGTCATTTTTCTTGAGAAGCAATTCATTATGAGCAGCATCCCCGCCAAAGAATCGCATGTCACGAGCTATCCGAAATTCATCGGACGTTCGTTGTGGCTGGCAACGGAAGGGTCATTCGCGTTTTATGCGTGGATGACGATGTTGACCATGCTGTTTTTGGTCGGCGCGAACGCGTGGGCCAATCAAGTTGCCGGCGGCATGATCGGCACCAACATGACCGATCAGGTTTCGTGGGGACTGTACATCGCCAACTTCACGTTCATGGTCGGGTTGGCTGCGGGCGGTGTGATGATGGTCATCCCGGCGTACCTGTATCATGACCGCAAGATGCATGATGTTGTCATCATCGGCGAGTTGCTTGCCATTGCTGCGATCGTGATGTGCTTGCTGTTCGTTGTCGCTGACCTCGGCCGGCCGGATCGGTTTTGGCACATGTTGCCAGGGATTGGAAAATTCAACTGGCCCATCTCCATGTTGACCTGGGACGTGATCGTGCTGAACGGCTATCTCGTCTTGAATCTGCACATCTGCGGCTACTTGCTTTACATGCGTTTCCTCGGTCGCAAACCCAATCCGACGTGGTACATCCCGTTCGTGATGCTGTCGATCGTGTGGGCGATTTCAATTCACACCGTCACCGCGTTCCTGTACTGCGGTCTTGGTGGGCGACCGTTTTGGAACACCGCGCTGCTTACCCCGCGCTTCCTGGCGTCCGCGTTCGTCTCCGGCCCCGCGTTCATCATCGTTGCGATGGTGCTGATCAAAAGACTGACCGGCATCGGCGGACTCGATCATCCGATCGCCACGCTGACCAGAATCATTCGAGTCACCATTCTGATCAACCTGCTGATGGTCGCGTCCGAGCTATTCACTGAGTTCTACACCGGTGGTTCGCACGTGAGCGCAGCGAAGTATTTGTTCTTCGGCTTGCACGGCAAAACCGCACTTGTCCCATGGACCTGGACCGCGATCGGATTGAACATTACCGCGGCGCTACTCTTCCTGTGGCCGGGGTTGCTCGGATTCCGTTGGCGGCCACTGCTCGTGGCCGCTTGCTGCATGGCGTTTGTCGGCGCGTGGATCGAAAAAGGCATGGGGTTGATCGTCCCCGGTTTCATCCCCAGCACACTGCACGAGGTCGTTGAATACGTCCCCAGCCAACTCGAATGGAAAGTCACCGTCGGGATTTGGGCGTTCGGGTTGATGGTGTTCACCATCGCGATCAAAACTGCCCTGCCAACGCTGAAACGCCCCGCCGAGCATTGAAGCCGCTGGGCAATTTGCATCTGCTGATTCGGTGGAAGAGTCTTGCTCATCGCCCATCTTGCTGGGCCGATTGCGATTGCCCTCAGCCTTTTCGGGCCGAGGGCATGGGATGCACTTCGATATCAGTCCCGGTCCAGCGCGGATCGTGAAGGATTCGTCGTCCTGGCCCTCAGGGGGGATTGCGATCTGGCAGACGGCCCACGGTGAGCTGTCGCACGGTCGTAGAGAGTCGCATCGGACTCCTGGGCCGCGTCAGTTGGCTTTCGTGACTAGCATGATCGAGTCTTCGATCGCGGTCAGACTGTGAAGTTCGCCGGGCGGCAGGAACAACATCTTGCCTGGTGTCATCGTCATCGTTTCGCCCATCGCCGTGAAGTCGACCTTCCCGGCAACGCACTGAACAGTGATGTCCTTCGCGGCTTTGTGTTCGGGGATGGCTTTGCCGGCGGGCAGGACCAAACGCATCACGTTCATCGGCTCGGTTTTGATCAACAGTTTCGGTTTGGGTTCGGCATCGGTGCCGATGTCGTGCAGGTCGATCAGCTTTCCGGCGGTCATGGTTTCACTCATTTGGTCTGCTTTCTTTTGAAAGGGGGAATGTCATTCAACTGGCCGAGGCGACGGTGCCGACGACCAACGTCGATTCGACTTGTTTGAGTTGCTTGGCGTGAGGCGGGTTGAACTTCAAGTGTCACGACATGGCCAACAGAGGCCATGTGATGATTGGAAGTGTAAGCGATGCGGAAGTGATTGCAGTAGCAAACGCTTTCCTGAACAGGCGAGCGGCTCAACAACTCGTACCAGTGCGTCCCCAGGCGGGAGCCTGGGGACGAGCTGTGCGATCTTGTACCCCGGCTCTGCCTGGGCACACCCTGCTCCCGAGGCTCCTGCCTCACGAACCTGCAACCCGGCAGGCAGAGCCTGCAAGACAGTGCGTTCCCAGGCGGGAGCCTGGGGACGAGCCGTGCGATCTTGTGCCCCGGCTCTGCCTGGGCACACCCTGCCCCGAGGCTCCTGCCTCACGAACCTGCAACCCGGCAGGCAGAGCCCGCAAGACAGTGCGTTCCCAGGCGGGAGCCTGGGGACGAGCCGCGCGATCTTGTACCCAGGCTCTGCCTGGGCACACCCTGCCCCCGAGGCTCCCGCCTCACGAACCTGCAACCCGGCAGGCAGAGCCTGCAAGACAGTGCGTTCCCAGGCGGGAGCCTGGGGACGAGCTGTGCGATCTTGTACCCCGGCTCAGCCTGGGCACACCCTGCCCCGAGGCTCCCGCCTCACGAACTTGCAACTCGGCAGGCAGAGCCCGCAAGACAGTGCGTTCCCAGGCGGGAGCCTGGGGACGAACCGTGCGATCGTGTGCCCCGGCTCTGCCTGGGCACACCCTGCCCCGAGGCTCCTGCCTCACGAACCTGCAACCCGGCAGGCAGAGCCTGCTTTGGGATTGCTTGGTAGGAGGCGGGAGCCTCCCAGGCAGTGTGTTCCCAGGCGGGAGCCTGGGGACAAGACTGGGCAGCATCAACTGTGAGTCACTTCACAGACCAAAGGCTCCGCTTCCTGTAAAACGATTCCCGTCCCCGTGTGTCGGCTCACACTGCAAACGGACGTGCCGAGCCGAAGAGGAACCAGACAGGAATTCTCGTTCCAGACCAATCAAAGCTCCATTTTTGCAAGGATGCCTCTCCATGTCTCGTAAAATACTCACCCGTGCATCAGTCGTCGGCGTGGCTGCGTTTGGAAGCCTGTGGCTTGCCGGATGCCGCCAGAACGGGAGTTGCACCGTTCCTTCGGCAGGGTATGGCTCGTCTGCCTACTCGGCGTCGCCTTCGTATTCCCAGCCCGCGTACCAGGGCTCTGGCTCGACGAACTCAGTGCCTGCGTCGTCGTATTCCGCCCCTGCACAAAGCTACTCAGCCCCTGGCGGTTCTGGGACACGCTCTGCGCCATCTGGCGGTTCAGGCACACGATAAGCCATTCCGGAAGGGCAAGACGCAGGAAACGATTCTTGATCCGTCGGCATGGCTGACGCTTCGACACAGCAAACGTCGGCCAAGAAAAATTCGGATGTCGTGTAAGGATCGTGTCGGCCTACCGTCTTCACTTGCGAGCTGCCAAGGTTCGGCTTCCCGCGACGAGCTGAAGTCACGTGACGAGATTGTCTGTTGGGAACGGCACACGATCACCATCCTTCCAATCAGCCGGTTCCTCGATGATCTGCTCCGGGCCGATCCACTTGATGTGTGCATGCAGAAACTGATTGACGTCTTCCATTCGCTCACCTTTGAGGGTGTCATGTGTGGCTCGGTCCAGACCGGTTGGCATTGCTTCGGCTGCATCGACGGATGCGGTTTGGGATGTCAGGGAACCGTGGTGAAGAGTGTGTCGAAGGAGTCATCGTGATACCACGCCCACATCTTGTCAGGGCAATCGCCCTGTTGGTCCTGGGACTGCTGTTCTGCGTGTTCCCCGGTTGCTCTTCAAACGATGCCGATCAAAACGAGAACCAAATCGTTTTGACTGGCTCGAGCACTGTTGCCCCGTTGATGAGTGAGATCGCCAAGCAATTTGAATCGCTGCACCCTGGAGTGCGTGTTGATGTGCAAAGCGGCGGCTCTTCACGAGGCGTTGCCGATGCGCGGCGTGGCCTCGCTGACATCGGGATGGTCTCGCGAGACCTCAAAGCAGAAGAACAGGACCTGACGGCGTTCCCGCTCGCTCGAGATGGTGTCTGCGTCATCATCCATCGGGACAATCCCGTGGCCTCACTCACCGACGATCAGCTTGTGGCCATCTACACAGATCGCATCAACAACTGGAAGGAAGTTGGCGGGGCAGACGCTCCCATCACCGTCGTCAATAAAGCTGAAGGTCGATCCACACTGGAGCTATTCGTTGGGCATTTCCAACTGAACAACGAACAAATCAAAGCCGATGCGGTGATCGGCGACAACGAACAGGGGATCAAGACAGTCGCCGGTAACCGTCACGCGATTGGTTATGTTTCGATTGGGACTGCTGAATACGATGCCAAGCACGACGTCGAGATCAAACTGCTCCCGCTGGCGGGGATAGCGGCATCCATCGAAAATGTACGAGCGGGTGACTTTCCTTTGTCGCGTCCATTGAATCTGGTCGTGCAAGGCACGCCAACCGGAATCGTGGCGGAGTTCATCGACTTTGCTCGCTCACGCGACGTCAATCAGATCATTCTGGAGCAGTACTTTGTCCCGCTCTCGCAGTGATGTCACGCTCGTTTGGATCCTTCGCGGATGCGGGTTGCTGACCGGAGCGATCACGGTGGTGATTGTGGGGTTTCTGCTTTGGGAATCACTGCCCGCGATTCGCGATGTTGGTGTTCGTCGATTCGTTTCTGACCAATCCTGGCACCCGTCCGCTGGGGCGACCGGCGGGCAATTCAATCTTGTTCCGATGATGGTGGCGACGTCGCTGGCAACCGCGGGCGCCGTTCTCCTGGCAGCACCACTTGGCATTGGCTCGGCGGTGTTCGCACACTTCTATGCACCGCGCCGATTGAGGCACACGCACGGCAAAATGATCGAACTGCTCGCCGGGATTCCTTCGGTGGTCTACGGTCTGTGGGGCCTGGTCGTGCTCGTCCCATTGATTGCACGCTGGCATCCGCCAGGCACCAGTCTGTTCTCGGCGATCATCGTCTTGACGATCATGATTCTTCCAACCATCGCGTTGCTCGCCGGTGCTGCGTTCGACAATTTGCCAAGCGAATACCTGCGAGCTTCCGCGGCACTCGGGTTGTCTCGCGGGCGAACCGTTTTGAGCGTCGTGTTGCCGGCCTCTCGATCGGGTCTGTTCACGGCCGTGTTGTTGGGGACAGGCCGGGCGATCGGCGAGACCATGGCGGTGCTGATGGTTGCTGGCAATGTCGTCCAGAACCCGACCAGCATCTTTCAGCCGGTCCGTACGATCACGGCAAACATTGCGTTGGAGATGGCTTACGCGATGGAGGGCCATCGTTCGGCACTGTTTGTGTGCGGACTGCTCTTGATGGGAATGGTCATGGTGTTGGTTGGCTTCGCAGAATGGGTCAGTCAAGGACGCATTCATGGATAGCACAACCACCACGCCTTCGCGTCCAACTGTCAGCAGGCTGCTTGATTCCCTGGCGACCTGTGTCGTGTGGTCCATCGCCGCGATGGTCAGTGTTGTTTTTGTCTGGATCTTAGCGGACATCGTGATTGCCGGCCTGCCCTCGATCTCCTGGGCGTTTCTGACGGAAGCTCCTCGCAACGCGGGACGTGATGGAGGGATCTTTCCCATCGTTGTTTCAACGCTGCTCATTCTGGCCGTTGCGATGGTCGTGTCCGTGCCGCTGGGAGTCGGGACTGCGATCCTGCTAAGTGAGTTGACGCAGGCGGAAAGTCTGTTTGGAAAGCTGGTGAGAAGAAGCTTGGATGTACTCGCAGGGGTGCCCTCCATTGTGTTCGGGCTATTCGGCAACGCATTTTTTTGCATCCACTTGGGGCTGGGGTTTTCCATCTTATCGGGCGGTCTCACACTATCATGCATGGTGCTGCCGATCCTGATTCGAGCGACGGAAGAAGGGTTTCGTTCCGTTCCGAATGAATATCGGATGGGGGCTGCGGCGTTGGGATTGTCGCGAACAGCCACGCTTGTCCAACTGCTATTGCCAGCCGCTGTGCCAGGTGTCGTTGTCGGATTGGTGCTTGGTATCGGCCGAGCGTTGGCTGAGACCGCGGCGTTGATTTTTACCAGCGGATACGTCGACCGCTCACCCGATTCGTTGTTTGATTCCGGGCGTGCCTTGTCTGTTCACATTTTTGATCTGTCGATGAATGTCGCTGGCGGTGATCGGCATGCGTATGGCTCCGCGTTGGTTCTCATTGCGATGTTGTTGGTCATCAACGCGAGTGCTAGCTGGACTGCCAATCGTTGGCTGAGAAAAAGGATCGTGGTGACATGAACGCAAAAGACAGAGCAGCACGCAACCAAGATGGTTGCCAACGAGCGTCTTGCCCCGAAAGCAACGGGTTCACACTTAGTCCCGTCGACACCGGGCCACCTTGCTGTCTTCCTCAACCGCTGATTGAAGTCGACGGGCTTGCGGTTCACTACGGCAACGCTCGCGTCTTGAGCGGGATTTCGTTGACGATCCACCGAGGGTGTGTGACCGCGTTGATCGGGCCATCGGGATGCGGGAAATCGAGCTTCTTGAGTAGCCTGAACCGGATGACGGACATGATTCCTGGATGCCGAGTGGAGGGGAAGGTTGCGCTCGGTGCGCTCGACGTCCGCGCGACCAAGGACCTGATCTCGCTCCGCCGTCGCGTCGGAATGATCTTTCAAAAGCCAAATCCATTTCCGCTTTCGATACGCAAAAACATCGAAATGCCACTGAAAGAACACGGGATTCGGAACCGGAGCGAGCGTGCAGAAATCATCGAGACCGTTCTCGAAGACGTCGGCCTGTGGGCGGAAGTGAAGGATCGGCTTGACTCGTCTGCCTTGTCCCTTTCGGGTGGCCAGCAGCAGCGGCTTTGCATCGCACGGGCGCTTGCTTTGCGTCCCGAAGTTCTCTTGATGGATGAGCCGTGCAGCGCCCTGGACCCGCTGGCCAGTGGTGTGGTGGAAGAGTTGCTGCTCCGTTTTCGAGGTCGGTACACTGTTGTCATCGTGACCCACAACTTGCAGCAAGCCCGGCGGGTCGCCGATTACGCGGCATTCTTCTGGGCGACCGACGGGACTGGCACGTTGATCGAGCACGGGACCGGTGCTCGCATCTTCGATGAACCACGACAACCGTTGACGGTCGCCTACGTCAACGGCAAGGCGGGTTAACGCATAGAGTGCGAATCCAATCGGAAAGCTTCTGGACCATCCGCCTGAATCAAGCAAGTCGGCGGCGAAGCCCATCGGGTGATCGTGTTCTCACGCTATCCAGAACCTGGTGTGACCAAGACCCGGATGATTCCGGCGCGAGGGGCTGAGTGTGCGGCACGGCTGCAGCAGTCACTGACGAAACGGACGTTGGGCGTCGCGAGTGAGTATCGAAGCGGCCATTCATGTGATTTGGAAGTGCGATTCGCCGGTGGTGATTCAACACGAATGCGAAACGCATTTGGAACGGACAAGGAGTATCGTTCCCAGCAAGGTGAAAGTTTGGGGGAGCGATTGATCGATGCATTCGCCGTGGCCTTCAACGAAGGTGCAACACGCGTCGTCGTGATCGGATCGGACTGTCCCGAAATGGACCCCACCATTCTTGACGAGGCGATGAGGGCACTGTCGCGTGCCGATGTGGTGTTGGGGCCAGCGATCGATGGTGGTTACGACCTGATTGGGTTGAACGCGAACCAGCCTGGCCTCTTTCAAGAGATTGACTGGGGTGGCGAAAGTGTGTTCCGACAAACCGCCCGGAAGGCAATTCAGTTGCGATTCAAAGTTCATGGTTTGCAAACGCTTTTTCGTTGCGAATCGACGACGACCGTTGGGGGTTGCGGTGGATCGAGCGCGGCGTGAACTTCAGATCGCGTTTCCTCGGACGACCCTACGGGGATCAGGGATTGTTTGTGTCCGCCCGTCGGTTTTTCGAAATCGGTGGTTTTCCGAATTGGCCGCTCATGGAAGACGTTGAGCTATGCCGCCGTTTGCGGAAGCAGGGAACCATTTCGCTGGTCGAAGCCGCCGTCACAACTTCCGCCTGCCGGTGGCTGCGACTGGGGATTCTAAAAACCACCCTCATCAACCAACTTTGCATCGCCGGTTTCGGCTTGGGCATTCCACCGGACACGTTGCAGCGCTGGTATCGGTCGCGGCGTTGAGTCTCGCAAGTCTTGCACTACCCGTGCTTGCCAATTTCCCACCCGCTACCGCCAAGATGCTTCTGGGCGAAAGCCGCGGATTCTGGTTCAAGAGTTGTCGCGAACGTGTCGTTCCAGCGATTCAGGAATCCAAATAACGCAATCGTTGCTCCCAATTCAACGATCTGTTCGTCGCTGTAGTGCAGTTTCAGGGCGGCGAAGTGTTCGCTGGACACAGTGTTGGGCGTGCTGCCAGCAGCAAGTGCGAAGCGTAACGCAGCGACTTCCGCAGCGTCGAAAAGGTCGCTGTTCTCGAAGTCCCAAACCGCTTCGAGCTTTTCGACGGATACGCCCAGGTGAAAGGCCTCTCCGATCGTGTGCGCTTGGCAGTACCGACATCCTGATGCATTGCTGCTCACATGGGCAACCAAACTTTTCAGCGGCGCAGGGACCCGGGATTTGGATTGCTGATGACGGATCGTCCAGACGATGTTCTTCCAGAACAACCGGACGCCCGTCCAAATCGGTATGCGACGGTCGGTTGGCGGGCCCAGGATGTTTCCAACCAGCATTGCGAAGCTGCCGAGCACTGCTGGTTGACGAGCCATCGTCAACATCGAGTTTGGAACCACGCCGAGTTGCTGTCGTGCCATGCGAAAGATCAGTTCACATTCGCGGGCTTCGGATTTCTTCCGCGGAGATAGATGGGATGGCATGAATGCTGAACTCCAACAAAACGATCGAGCGTGATGATCAAGGTCGCCAATCCGCGAGTGTCGTCGAACGCTGGGATGTGAAGTGACGGACCATACTGCGGGGCAATCCGGAGGGCAACGTCAGCGACTCGCAATCTCAGTTTCAGGACGAAATGCATGCCATGCAAACCAAAACGTATTCATCCACTGAAGTTCAGCCTCAGCCTTGATGACTCGAATCGTTTGATCGTCAGCGTCGAAGGCCACGGTGAACTTTCTGTTGCCCAGTGACATTTCGATTTGCTTCGACTTCCCTCCCAACGCGGAAATCGGAATCGCCATTGAGTTGGCATCGTCCCAAACCCCCAACACGCTTTCCTTCAAGGGCAAGGCGTTGCTGATTGGTTTTGCTGGGAACATCAGCTGGGGCTGTTTGAAATAGCGGGCGTACGGACTGCCTTGATAGTTTCGCCGGTGCCCCGTTTCCGATGAGAGGACGGTTGTGTTTGGGTTGCGAGCTTGCCATGCAGCCCACGTGGTGAGTTCCATTGGCAACACTCCCAACTTCATTCCGGCACCGGGTCCTGAAACACCTTCGCCTTTCACCTGCGACCAAAGACTTTCCGTGTTGGATCGATCGTACATCAACAGGTTGCTGTTGTAGAGCAAACCGGAGACGCCGAACGCCAGTTCTCCGAGCGGAGTCTGGCGATCAAAGACGACGGCGGAGTCACACAGGGGACAGTAGGTCACCGCGATCGGTCGTTCTCCGATGCGATCATTGATGATCTCGTGATAGTTCAAAATCGCAAGCGGGTAGGCACGCGATTCACCCCCCGACGCAACGCCGATCACCCGGTCGCTGGCCCGCAAGTAAGTCGCTTCCGCCGCCGATACCATCTTTGGATTCGACAGAGAGGGGATGCCGTCTTTGGGAGGACCACCCGAGCGAATCTCCTGGGCGGGGATGGTGGCGTGCCTCAAGTCAAATCCGACACCTCCTTGACCTGGAAGTTGCACCGGTTGGGCGATTGGCGGATTGCTGGGGAAATGATCCGCATGACGTTGCAGCGACCATGACACTGCCATCGCGAACGAAGTGAAAAGCAGACAACGGCGGATCAGTCCGGACTGAATACCCATTTCGGATCAACTCCTTTTCGATGAATCGAGAGACCTGAGTGAGCTGCCTGGCGATGACGTGTCGAGGCGACGTCAGAATGATTTCCGGCAGCGACCGATGGGGTGGCCATGCGTTTTTCCCATCGGTCCAATGTCACGATCGCAGCGAGGAGCTCATTGGGCAGTGAGGCAACTCACAGTTTGCAAAAGATCCGCAAAACACTTCGTAGCAATCTTCATCGAGGGAGCCTCTTGATCAGTGTAGCTCTGGATCGTTCCCCAGTGAACGAAAGCCCCGCAGCGAATTGTTTCTTGCTCCTTCTTCCTCGCGTTTCGAGCGGGAGAGGGTTGGGGTGGGGTAGCTGACCTGCTACGACTTCATCACTCACTCTTTAAACTTCACCCCTTCACTTATGAGCTTCCAAAGATGAGTTGGCGAGACTGGTACGACGCGCTCGACAAACCGGCTTGGACGCCTGAGCCTTCGACGATTGGCACGATCTGGCAAATTCTTTACCCGATCATCCTGCTCACGTTCGGATACGTTTTCTACCGTGTCGCCCGCAAGCAAATCCCATGGCCCGTCGCGATCCCCTTCGCCATCAATCTGATCGCGAACATCGCCTTCACACCAATCCAGTTCGGCCTGCGGAACCTGCCCCTTGCCGCGATCGACATCGCGATCGTGTGGATCACGATTGTCTGGGCGATGAAAGCCATTTGGCCGCACCATCGCTGGATCGCTGTGGCTCAAATCCCGTACCTGATCTGGGTGACGATCGCGACCGTGTTGCAATTCACGATCACCTGGAACAACGGCTGACTCTTTCGTGGGCCAGGCCCCGTTTGATGCGATGAGACGACCGTTCAAAGAGGGCTGCCCCGACTGATCGAAGTTGACGACGGCGACATCGCCGTCTTGTCCCCAGGCTCTGCCTGGGCACACCCTGTCCCCGAGGCTCCTGCCTCACGATCCAGCAACCCGGCAGGCAGAGCCTGCAAGACAGTGCGTCCCCAGGCTCTGCCTGGGCACACCCTGCCCCGAGGCTCCCGCCTCACGAACCTGCAACCCGGCAGGCAGAGCCTGCAAGACAGTGCGTCCCCAGGCGGGAGCCTGGGGACGAGCTGTGCGATCTTGTTCCCAGGCTCAGCCTGGGCACACCCTGCGCCCGAGGCTCCTGCCTCACGAACCTGCAACCCGGCAGGCAGAGCCTGCAAGACAGTGCGTTCCCAGGCGGGAGCCTGGGAACGAGCCATGCGATCTTGTACCCAGGCTCTGCCTGGGCACACCCTGCTCCCGAGGCTCCTGCCTCACGAACCTGCAACCCGACAGGCAGAGCCTGCAAGATAGTGCGTCCCCAGGCGGGAGCCTGGGAACGAGCCGTGCGATCTTGTGCCCCGGCTCAGCCTGGGCACACCCTGCCCCGAGGCTCCTGCCTCACGAACCTGCAACTCGGCAGGCAGAGCCTGCAAGGCAGTGCGTCCCCAGGCGGGAGCCTGGGGACGAGCCGTGCGATCTTGTGCCCCGGCTCAGCCTGGGCACACCCTGCTACCGAGGCTCCTGCCTCACGAACTTGCAACCCGGCAGGCAGAGCCTGCAAGACAGTGCGTTCCCAGGCGGGAGCCTGGGGACGAGCACGCACACAAAGAAGTTGCGTTTGAAAAGATTTGAAAAGCCGTTCTCAGGCGTGGCTGCTTCGAGTGGGATTTGGCCTGGTTTGGGCCTGGCTTCGGTGGGTGTCGTTTCCCGCTCGGCAAGCTCCCGCTGCTCCAATGCATGAAGGGCCGCGAAGGTTTGAGCTGACCGAAGACCAGTGGAAAGAACGATCGCTTCAAGGTGCCGACGAATTGGGCCATTTCATGGCGCAACTGGGTGACGCGTTGGGACAACGCGCACCAAAGAACAGACAGATGCATTTCAACAAAAGGCTCATTGCTTCTTCGCCTTCTTTTTCTTCGGGGTGGGGGCACTCGATGGCTGATAGGTCTCGAGTAGCGTCTCCATTCCCTGCACGACTTCCGGAAATTCGTGATACAAATTTTGAGTCTGTTTCAGGTCTTTTTTCAAATCGTAGAGCTGTGCAGGCGGTGAATTCGGCTTGATCTTTCCACTTGCAATATCGCTGTTCGTGTATCCCGCATAGGCAATGGCGGCAGGGCCGGCAAAGTCGTGTCGACCTCGTTTGGTTCCGCCAAAACCGCCGCTTCCCTGGCCGCTGATATACATCCACTTGCCCCTGCGAATCGCGAGGAAGCCGCGTCGACTCGCTGCCAGAACCAAGTGATCACGAATGGGGTTCTGCGGGTTCCCAGTCAGTGCGGGCAGCACATTCACACTGTCGACCGCTTGACCGTCGCGAATCTCGACACCAGTCAGTGCGGAAATTGTCGCGACCATATCGACGTTGCAAATCAACTGATCCGAAACCGAACCCGCTTCGATCTTGCCTGGCCATTTGGCGATAAACGGAACGCGGTGTCCGCCTTCCCAAACGCCAAACTTAAAGCCGAGCAATTCACCGTTCAAATGGTGTCCCGCATCCCAAGCACCCTGCCCGGTTACATTGAACATGCCGCCGTTGTCGCTGGTGAAAATGATCAGCGTATCATCGGCCACGCCTTGCGCTTCGAGCGTCATGGTGATCTCGCCTACGATCCAGTCGAGTTCGTGAACAAAGTCGCCATAGAGGCCGCACTCACTGGTTCCTTGGAAGCGGGGTGCCGGTGTGAAGGGATGGTGGATATTGGTAGTCGCCAGGTAGAGGAAGAAGGGATCTTCCTTTTGTTGCTTGATCCAATCGACCGCTTTCTCCGTGAGGTGGGTACCGACATGATAGTCGTCGTAGAGAGCATGGGCCGCATCCGCGCCACCGATGTCGCCGATGTGCATCTTTTCGTGGATCTCTTTGGTCTTCGCCTTCTTGCCATGAACAAACGGGTCATCCGGCAGCAAGCCTACGACGCGGTGGTTTTCGACATAAACAAATGGCGGATGGCTATTCACAGTTGGCACGCCGTAGTAATGATCAAAGCCCAGTTCCAGCGGGCCGGGCTTTAGGTCGCCGTTCCAATCGGGAGTTTTCTCACCGAAGCCCAAATGCCATTTACCAACACAGGCGGTGGCATAGCCCGCGTTTTTCATCACATCCGCCAAGGTCTGCTTTTTCGGATCGACAACCAAACCGCTCTTTAGAAAAACGGGCCTGCTCAGGTTTTTCCGGTGCGGATACTCTCCCGTCAGCAGAGCATAGCGAGACGGCGTGCACACCGCAGACGCCGAGTGCGCGTCGGTAAAGCGTCGTCCCTCTGCTGCGAGCTGATCGATATTCGGTGTCTTCAGCTTGGTCGCTCCATAGCAACCAAGATCACCGTAGCCGAGGTCATCCGCAAAAATGAGGACGATGTTAGGCCGGTCCCGACGAGTACGAGGCTCCGTCGAAGTCGCTGATTGAAGAGGATGCTCGCCATACGCATCTGCCTGGCAAATTCCGCAAAGACAGAACAACGTCAATAGAATTGTCTTTTGATGTGCGTTCATCGTGCTGCTTTCTTTTGGGATCGATTCACTTGTTTGATATCAGGGCGTTTGCAGAAAAATGTTGCAAAAGATGAACGCGATTCGTCATCGTATCGCCGACATGAACGCAGCGTCCTTTTGTCGTGATGAAATTTCAGTCGCGACGTGGCATTGTCGGCATCGGAGAGGAGTGCCGTCGCCAGACCCAGAACATGACACATCGAAATTGAATGATCTGAATCTTTCTATTTTCGAATTGCGACCGTGTTCCATTCGCCACGTTCTTGAACTTTGCTTTCGTCTTTCAGCGATCTCGGAGCGCTCGGTATTGCAGTTGACCGTCTCCCCGGGACCGTCATTGTAAATTGTAAAGAAACACTCCTTTGGGCGTATCCGCGATCTGCAACTTGGTAAGGTTTTGTCGGCAAACATGTTATGCAGCCAGCCGTTGCTCGGCTATCCAATGATCGGTGCCGGACTTGCCGGCGGGAATTGGAAGACCATTGCCGATATCATCCAACAGGAACTCGTCGGCAACATTTCAAGTTGATTCATCGCAATGATCACGACTCCAGTTGATACGACGACGCCGCTCGTTCTGCTCTCAGGGCTTGCCGCGGACGCTCGCGTCTTCACGCCGCAGAAGATTGCGTTTCCGCAACTGCATTGTCCCGCCTGGTTGCCTCCTCACCGCCAAGAGTCGATCGACGAGTACGCCAAACGGATAGCGGACACACTCGAGGAAGGGCCGTGCATTGTGGGTGGCGCATCATTTGGCGGCATCGTCGCTTTGCATCTGGCCGAACATGTCGACGCCCAAGCTGTGATTTTGATCGGAAGCATCAAGTCACCGTCACAACTGCCGCTGTATGCCCGCTGTGCTCGGCCGCTTCGGTCCTTGGTTCCCTTCATTCCGATTCGCTTTCTTCAGCTCCTCGCTCGGCCGATCGCGACGCGAGCGATCAAGCGGCATGGACCCTTCGCGTACGGGCTTGCCTGTCAGTTCCGCGACTCCAACCCAGTCGTATTCAGATGGTCTTTGTCCCGTCTCTTGGATTGGTCCAGCACACCGGCCGTTTCCTGCCCGGTCTTCCATCTGCACGGCGACCGCGACTGGACACTCCCACTGCGCTACACGGATCCCGACAAGATCGTCGCCGGCGGCGGGCACGTCCTTTCACTGACACACCCCGATGAAGTCAACGCATACATCAACGAAATCCTCCACAAGAATTTGTCCAAGTGAACGAGAGGAGTGGGGCGTCCTTCTTTTGCGTTTGCGATTCAGGTCTTGCTCGTTTGGAGCGGTTCCTTTGCAACGCATTTTGGGACGCGGAGTGGAAACGCCCGATGCAACAGGTTCTGTTCACTCTTCTTCAATCGCGTCTTGTTGGTGAGCGGCATCGAATGCCGCGTTCACTTCGTCTTCATCAGGAAACGGAATCGGTTCTGGCTGAATGTATTCCCACATTTCGTTTTGGTGCAGCCATATCGGGTCGGCATTTCGGAGGATGAATTCGTCGACGGGAAGGCCGTCAATGGTCGGCGGACGTTTGATACGCACTTGTTTGCCGTTGATGAAGATCCACTGGTACTTTTTTTGGCGTTCTTTTTTGGCTCGTTTTTCGGCTGCCGTCAGTTTGCGTTTCGGTTTTGCCACGTTTGCTCCATTCGTTCGCGGATGACGACCAGGGTCACCAGTTGTTCGTTTTCCACCATCGGTTGACTCGTCCAAGTTTTGGATCGGTTGCAATCTGCCGAGGCGAGGTGCATTCTATTGCGATGTGAATCAGGAAGATGCTTCCTCGGTTCGATTCGAACCTTGAGTGATTGAAATTGAGACCCGATGTCAGAGTATCAGTGGATCGAATTCCTCGCGATTGAGTCACCGTTGGATTCCGACGCCATCGGGTTCATGCAAGCCCAGTCTTCGCGAGCCGAGGTCGACCAGTGGCGTTTTGCGAACGAGTGCCGATGAACTGAAGAACCGATACCCAACCCGGTCAGCACTGCATGCTGAAATCCGGAACGCTCTCGACGGTTGAAAAGGTGGCATAGGCTTCCAGCCTGTGTTCCGCGCAATCACAGGCTGGAAGCTTATGCCACTTTTTTTCGTTCAGACCCCCTCCCTGAACCCAACAATGCCCCCCGCCCCAAACAATAGTCCACAATCGTAATGAGGGAACTTTTGCCGGTCTTTGATGCGCCCGTGATGGTGTTCACAGCTCCACATCGAAAGCCGCGGTCTGATTGACTCGCTACAACTGGCGGACCAAGATAGCAGCGAAAATAGAGTCCAGTACCTTAAAAGCTCCGCCATGATCAAGCGACTATGTTTCCTCCTTGTCTCGTTCTCCGCAGTCTCATTCGTGGGAACCTGCCCAGCGACGGAGCCAGATACAGTCTTCGCAGAATCACTGCCGTGCTACTACACGCCGATTGAACGCAAGGAAACCCAAAACCTCACATTCGATGTCGTTGTCTACGGCAGCACGCCGGGTGGAATCACAGCCGCAGTCCAAGCGGCTCGGATGGACAAGAACGTCGCACTCATTTCGTTCGGTCCTCATGTCGGCGGTTTGACCACAGGCGGCCTGACAGCGACCGACATCGGCACGAACACATCTGTTGGCGGCTTGGCTCGCGAGTTCTATAACCGACTTGGAAAGATTAGTAACTTCAGCTCGTATGAGGCCGAGACCGAGTTTCTTGAAATGCTCAACGATGCCGGCGTCACGGTTCTGTTAGACCGCCCCTTGGAATCCGCCGAGCTCCGCGAAAAACGGATCCAATCGATCTCGCTGATGACCGGCGAGACAATCGTCGCGAAGATGTTTGTCGATGCGACCTACGAAGGGGACTTGTACGCGGCCGCAGACGTGTCCTACCAAGTCGGCCGCGAGCCAAGGTCCGCGTTTAACGAGTCGCTCGCCGGACAATGGCAGGCGGAGTCATGGAAAGGCGTGTACCAGTTCTGCGATCTTCCCATCAGCCCGTTCATCAAACCCGGTGATCCAAACGCGGGCCTACTGCGGGAGATCGCGATCAAGCCCGCCGGCGATCCTGGCCAAGGCGACTACAAGGTCCAGGCGTACAATTTTCGCATGATCTTAACGAACAGCGACAACAAGATCCCATTTCCCAAACCCAAAGGCTACGACCCCGATCGTTATGCACTGCTTGCCCGATTTCTTGACTTCGATGCTGACATCCAATGGAGACTGAATTACACGACCACGCCAATGACCGACGGGCCAGTGCAGATGCGTCGCGGCGACTCCAACAACGCCGGCAGCTTTTCCAGCGACTACGTCGGCGGGAACTATAAGTGGCCCGATGGCACCTACACCCCAGGCTCCTTCGATGAACTACCCGAGCCACGCCGAGGATTGCCGATGCCGATGGCCGAGTTGTACGAACTACGCGAAAAGATCTTTCAAGATCACATCAACTACCAAGTCGGCCTGATGTACTTCCTGGCCAACGACCCACGCGTCCCCAAACCGCTACAACAACGCGTCAACTCATTCGGCCTGGACCCAAGTGAGTTCAAAAACACTGGCCATTGGCCCCACGAACTCTATGTCCGCGAAGGCAGGCGAATGGTCTCGGACTACATCATGGACCAAGCCAACTGCGAGGGAAAACGCATCGCGGAAGACTCGGTCGGCCTTGCTTCGTACGCAATGGATTCCCATTTCTGCCAACGTGTGGTTGTCGTCCGCGACGGCAAGACGACCGTTCGCAACGAGGGCGGGTTCGGCAAGTGGTGCCCAAGGCCCTATCCCGTCGCGTACCGTTCAATCGTGCCCAGCAAACGGGAGTGCGAGAACTTGCTGGTGCCCGTGACCCTATCATCCACCCACGCCGCCTATGGGTCGATTCGCATGGAACCGGTTTTCATGATTCTCGGGCAAAGCGCAGGTGCCGCCGCATCCATCGCGATTGATAGTGCGGTAGCAGTGCAGGACATCCCGTACAACAAACTGCGAGAACGACTGCTTGCCAGTGGGCAGAAGTTGCAGAACTAATTTCATTCGAGCGCGATAACGAAGGCCTCCCCATGTGCTTGAATATGCTCAAAACGCTGACTCTCTGTTGATGCGTTTCTCTGCTTCAATCCGGCGCCATCTCACACGCGAATGAACGCGAGAGCCGGCCGCCCAACGTCGTCATGATCCTCGGCGATGATCCCGGCATCGAGTGTCTGTCGGCCTATTGCGGGCGGTCTCATCAGGCTCCTCCCATCGACACGCTCGCCGATCAAGGCATGCGGTTTATCCACTGCTTTTCAAATCCGGGTTTCGAAAAGGTGTCCGGTGCCGATTTTTTCAGCTAGATGCACCTGAGAATGGCGTGGTTTTCTCTCTGGTGTCCGGGAACGCTTCAAGGCCGGCCCAGGGGGGCGAAAGTCGATTGGCAGGTGCTGTTCGATCGTGACACTAGCAGTGATGAGATCGACGGTCGGCTCTCGCAAGCTTACTAAGCAGGTCGGCAGGAGTGATCAAGCACAACCATGTGAGCCGTTTGGGTGTTCGCCCCGGTTGTGCGTGAAAACCGTGGCTAACGCCAGCGGCTCACATACCCGATGACACCTGCGTACCTGCTTAGTTGCGTGAGAGTAACGGCGGCGGTGCGACATTGGTTGCTGGTTGAATGCTCTCGCTGACGTCGCGCGCTGCCGGGAGCGTCTCGGACGTCTGGTGACTCCGGATGGTCGCGAGCGTGCGGGCGATTTGCCGATGTCACTGTGTGCTCATGATTGTTAACCAAAACCCCTGCTCCCGAGTCTCCATGATCATCCGTTTGGTGCCATCCACCATTCATCAATCATTGGGAACCCATCTGTCGCCGCTCCGCGGCTTGGAATTGGGCGGGGGCATCCGAGACGTCGGGTTGAAACTCGACGCTATCGAATGACACCGCTCCGCGGTTGGTTGCCAACATCTTGACCGAACAGTCGCGGAGCGACGGCATTGGGGCAGCCTTGGGTTTCAACCCAAGGTCCGGCCGTGACCAAAGCACACCCAAGTCGCGGAGCGACAACCGTTGAAACGAGTTCGGAGCGATCTGCCGCCGCTCGGCTGTGGCGGGCCACGAAAAAAGCCGGCGTCGGTCAGTGACCAACGTCGGCTTTTTTGATTCGGTGGTGAATGACAGGCAAGGTGCCTGTCCCACTCAAGTTGCGGGAGCCGGATTCGAACCGACGACCTCGAGGTTATGAGCCTCGCGAGCTACCGGGCTGCTCCATCCCGCGGTATGTGAGACGTTGAATCGGACGCCAAGGTTCGATTTCTACAGCGAAATTTCGCGTAAACATCATTTTCTTGGCCTCGTGGCAACGATGGAGGAACTATCGGTCACGATGGCGGATTCGTCAAGCGGCTGTTCGGATTGTTGGTGAGATTTTCGTTTTTTGGCCAGCCATTCGCTATGTTGGCCTAGAGTAGTACGTTGTGCGCCGGCTCCGCCAAGTCTTTTCGAGTATGAACCTTCCCCCCAACACGACCGCTTCCGATTCGTCGGATGCCATGGATTCCTCGGGGACGTTCTCGGCTGGCCCAGCCAATGTTTCCGGGCCGCCGGTTCCGCCGCCCCCCGTCGCTCCGCCACCCCCAGCGGATTCTGCGTCCACGCTCAGCCCGCAAGCGAACGCAAGTTCGCAACCCGATCGCACGCAGCCAAACGGTGTTCCCAAACCCCCGCCCGCTCCTCCGCGGGCGACCTTGCCTCCGGTCAAACCGCCCGGTGTCGAGCCTCCTTTGACGCGGGAACCCAACGTCAGCAATGGTGCTGGCTCTGCAGACGATTCGCTGCCCAGCCCGTCTCCAGCGAGCTCCTCTCCAGCAACTGCAAGAAAGACGAAGCGAGCGGCTCACGCTGCCAAGGTCGCTCCGGTGGCTCAGCCCGAGGTCGCGAAAGCGGTCCCCGCAGAAGTGCCGCCGGCAACCCCGAAATCACGCTGGCGGACGGAAGTCCAACCTGAGAGCAACGAAGAGACCGGGGCCGAACAAGAAGACGAACTGGCACCCGTCAGGCGATCGGTGCCAGCGTGGTTGGTCAGCATGGTCTTTCACTTGGTCGTGTTGCTGGTCCTGGCTCTGTTGACCACTCCAATTGGCGAAGGCATCGGCAGCATCGTGTTGGAGTTCGGCGAAGCGACCGAGTCGGAGAACTTTGAACTGGAGAGCGTGAATATCCAGAGCTCGGATTCGATGCTGGATTCAACCAGCGATCTGGACAGCGAGATGGTGGTCGACACGGACATCCAGTCGTTGATGGACACGATGGAGATGCCCACCGAAACACTTGAGATGGTGCAGGTCGAGAACGGCATTGGGTCCGCGAGTGAACTGGTCAAACCCATGTTCAGCGGTCGGTCGGGTGCGATGAAGAGTGCCTTGATCGCAGCTTATGGCGGCAATGACCAAACCGTGACCGCGGTTGAGCGTGGATTGCAGTGGTTGGTGAAGAACCAAGAACGCGCGGGATCGTGGAGCATGGCGGGGCCTTACTCCGATGCCGCTCCGTTTTCTGAAAACCGCTGTGCCGCCACCGCAATGGCAATGCTGGCATTCCAAGGCGACGGCAACACGCATCTCCAGGGTCCCTACTCCGAGAACGTCGAGCGGGGCCTCCGGACCTTGCTCAAGGGCCAACGCCGGGACGGTTTTTTGGCGACGGAAGTTCGCGGCGATGATCAACAAGCCTACGGGCATGCCCAAGCGACAATCGCCCTCTGCGAATTGTTTGCGATGACGGAAGATTCCGCCCTTCGCGGGCCAGCTCAGGCGGCGGTGGACTACTGCGTGAACGCTCAGTCGGCCGCCGGTGGTTGGCGTTATCGGCCGCGGCTGGATTCTGATTTGTCGGTGACAGGGTGGTATGTGATGGCGCTGACCAGCGCTCATGCTGCCGGATTGGAAGTTCCCTCGTCGACCTTGCAGATGGCCAACACGTACTTGGATTCGGTCCAGTCAAATGCTGGCTCCTGGTACAGCTACCAACCCAATCGACCGGGGAGTTACGCGATGACGGCGGAAGGGTTGCTGTGCCGGCAGTACCTGGGGTGGCCGCATGACGAAGAGGCATTGAAGCTAGGGATCGGCGACTTGGTCGAGGACGGGATGTTGGATCCGAACAATCCCAACGTCTATTACTGGTACTACGCGACTCAGGCGATCCACCACTACGGGGGACAGCCTTGGCGAAAGTGGAACAGCGTGATGCGGACGGAATTGCCGCGGTTGCAGCTCAAACGAGGTGCCGAGGCGGGCAGTTGGTCGCCTCAAGCCGATGAATGGGGCCGCCGGGCAGGACGTCTGTACGTGACCTGTCTGTCGATTTACTGCTTGGAAGTCTATTACCGGCACCTGCCGCTGTACGATCAGCAGGGAAAGTGAGTCTGGCGACAGGGAAAGTGAGCCTGGGTTTGGCGTTTCGGGCCGTTGCTCGGATTGGCTAGGATGAATCGGCGATCCTGTTTTCGGGCATCGTGACTGGTCGTTCTCCCACGCAGGGACACAGGAATCTTGTCCGCTCCCGCCCCGCCTGAATCCATGGATGCCGTCGATCACGCGGCCATTTCCGTCGATCGATTGAAAAAATCGTATCGTCGTGGGGGCAAGGTACACGCCGCGCTCAGTGGGGTGACGTTCCAGCTTCGGCGAGGCGAACGCTTGGCTTACCTGGGCCCCAATGGAGCCGGCAAGACCACCATGATTCGCTGTCTTTCGGGGCGAGCCAAGCCGGATTCGGGCAGCATCACGATGCTGGGCGAGCCCATTGAGGCCGCGTTTGTTCGCGATTCATTGGGTTTGGTGCCGCAAGAAATCGCTTTGTATGAAGACCTGACAACGACCGAGAACTTGGCTGCGTTCGGGCGGTTTCACGGGCTGCGTGGTCGGGTGCTACGAGACAAAATTCAGTGGGGATTGCAGTGGACCGGGCTGGCGGATCGAGCCCATGATTTGGTCGGCACATTTTCGGGCGGGATGAAGCGACGTGTGAACTTGGCCTGTGGCGTGTTGCACGAACCCGAAGTGCTGTTGCTGGATGAGCCCACCGTGGGGGTGGACCCACAAAGCCGCCAGCGGATCTTCGCGATGTTGGCGGAACTGAACGCGGAAGGCACATCGGTTTTGTTGACGACCCATCACTTGGACGAAGCCGAAAGTCAGTGCGACCGAATCGTGATTGTCGATCATGGCCAAGTTGTCGCGACGGGCACGTTTGAAGAATTGGTTCGCCAGACCATTGGGGGTGATCGCGAGGTGACCATTCGCTTGGATCAACCACTGCGTGGACATGGGAACGAACCGTTGGCCTTGGCTGGTTTGAGCGTCACCGCTCGGCCAGGTGAAAACGTGGTGAGCACCAAGATGGCGGAGGTCGCGATGGGATTGCCACGATTGATCGACGCGCTCAGCCAAGCGAGTTACGGCGTGCAAGATGTGGAGGTCCAGTCACCGACGCTGCATCACGTGTTTTTGCATCTGACCGGCCATGCACTGCGGGATTGAACATGGTCTGGAAAGTCATTGAAATTCATTTGCGTCGTTTGCGTCACAACCGCATCGAGTGGTTGCTGACGTTCGTGGTGCCGATCGCGTTCTTCAGTATCTTTGCGTTGATTTTCTCTCGCGGTGTGGGAGGCACGCCTCGTGTGAAGGTGGCTTTGATTCGCGAGGCGGGTGCGAATTCGGAGGTGGAAACAGGTTCCACGTCGCTGGCTTCGATGCAGTGCGATCAAGTGATTCAGACGCTTCGTGAAAGCGAAGGGCTGCGGCTGGTTCAGGACAGCGGCGAAAACCCGGCGCTGGATCGAGCTGCGGGAGAAGACTTGGTGCGGCGAGGTTCCGCAACGATCGCGATCGTGCTGAACGAAGGTGGCGAGGAGTTGTCTGCGGAATTGCTCAATGACGCCTCCGATCAAGTTGCCAGCCAAGTGGTTTCGGCGTTGGTGATGCGAGCAATGTTGATGGCCAAAGCGGGCCAGCGCCAAGGCAACTTCGGACCGGATGGGTTGCAGCGAACCAGCCCGGCGACTGCCGCGGCAACAACAGCGGATGAAAACGCAACCGGTGAAACAGTTGGTGTGAAACAAGCCCGGTTTGAACAGTTCGTGCAAACTGCTGCGATTGAAAGTGCCGGCGACGATTCCAGCTTAGGAACTTTTTCGAGACAACCGGATTCCTTAGCGGAGAGGCGCAAGCCGCCCGGTGGCGTGATACCGGAGGGCTCGCGCCCTTCCGCTACCAACGAGATTGGGGACCGTTCTTTGGCTGAACCGGATCGCCCTGCTGCCGAGGCGACGCTGGGACCGCCAGAAGTGACCGTGGTCAACGTGATGGGCGAGGACAAAACCAACCCCGTGATCAGCGTTTACGCGGCAGGCATCGCGGTGATGTTCTTGTTGTTTGGCGCGACCAGTGGTGGTGGCGTGCTGTTGGAGGAACGAGAGAATCAAACGTTGGAACGATTGCTATCGACCCAAATGACGATGGACCATTTGCTGCTCGGCAAGTGGTTTTACTTGACGTTGCTGGGATGCGTGCAGGTCACGGTGATGTTCGTGTGGGCTCAGCTGGTGTTTGGGTTGGACTTGATCGGCAACCTGGATGGGTTTGTGATGATGACGCTGGTCACTTCCGCCGCGGCGGCCTCGTTTGGTTTGTTTTTGGCAACGCTGTGCAAGACACGCGGGCAGCTCAATGGGCTGTCGGTGGTCGCGGTGCTGACGATGAGCGCGCTGGGTGGATCGATGGTTCCGCGTTACGTGATGAGCGAAGGTTTGCGAGAAGCCGGCCTGTGGACCTTCAACGCTTGGGCGCTCGATGGGTACGACAAAGTCTTTTGGCGTGAGTTGCCACCCAGTGCGCTGCAGCCGCAACTCGCCGTGCTGATGGCGACCGCATTTGGGTTGCTGGTTCTGGCCCGTTTGCTAGCAATTCGCTGGGAAACTTCTTGAGAACTTCTCGGTTTTGCATGCAGGGAAACCGGGGTTCTTGCTTATCGTGAGTCTTCTTTGGACCACTTTCGGGTGGTCGCTTGGCGCGTTGTTTGCTGTTGTCTCTGCATGGCACAGTTGCAAACAGCGTCTGCTCTCTGGGTGATTCTCACGACCGCGATCGGGTTTGAGTTGCGGCCGCCTTCCATTTCCGAATGTCTTGTTGCGATGGGACCCCATCATGACCGAAAGAATCCTTGCCCACTTACGATCACTGCGACGCGACGGATTTGGTTCGCTTGCGGCGGTTGGTCGGAACGGTTTCGTTCACCCTGGAGCGATTTCGTTCAAGCCGGGTGAGAGTCAGCGGCGCACCGATCGCGAATGGAAGCCGGGTGATTGGGCGATCTATCGCAAAAGCAAACGCAGCAAGGTGCCGGGGCCGCGTGCATCGAGCGTGAAACCCAACTTGAAGGGCGAGACCTACAACTACGTCGTCGAAAAGTTTTGGATGGTCGACGAGGTCAACTCGGACGGCACGTTGACCATGCGGACGACTCGCGGCAAAACACACCGCGTGTTGGCAGACGATCCTAACCTGACTCATCCGAGCTGGTTCGCTCGGCTGCGTTGGCGCGAGCGATTTGTGGCGATCGAGTCCCAACTGGGGAAATCGACCTACGCCGCGTGAGAAGCTGGCGTCCGGCTCCCTCATGCCGTCGATTCATTGCCGACGTTGTTTGACGCGTCCTTCGCCGAGGACGTGAATCGTAGTGGACGAGGCAACGAGTCCTTCCGCATGCAAGGGACTCGTTGCCTCATCCATTACCAAGTGCTGCAATTCACAAATCGACTTCCCCCCAAAACCTCGTTACGGGAGAGGGGCATCATGTAAAAACACGCTGAAAAGCGGCGTCGATCAACGGCATGACCCCGGGCGGGTGCAGCAAAGCCGCACCATCCATCCGGTCAGCCCTGACGCTGCTACTTGGCGATCTTTTCGAGGAGCGCTGCCACGGCGGCAGGGTCGTCCGATTCCCGCAATTCTTCGATGCGGGCTTCGGGGACACCAACCTTTTCTAGGTGGCTGCACAGACGCTTCCAAACCGTTGCCCGTTTCTTGCCCTCGCTCAAGTAAAGCTCGGTGACAGCTTCTTGAGCTTTCTGCAGACCGATCGCATCCCGGTTCTGGTAATAGTTCCGGATGATCTTTTCTTGATGCGACGTACGATTGGCAGTCATGGACGATCCTACTTAGCGTTGGTTTCGTTTTTCTTCCGCACGAGCGGCTTGCAAGGCAGCCGCTTCGCGGGACAGTTTGAACTCCGGACCAGCCGGGAAGTACTGCACATCATCCTGCAAATAGTGCGGGCTCGGAAGGGTTTGGCCATTGAGCGAAACCTGGCATCCGGTGTTGGTCGCCAACAGGGCAGCGAGAGCCAATGTGCCGATCGTCCCGCGGGTGATCCACTGCGTGTTCATCTTGTTTTCCATCGTTGTACGCCCCAACGCGTAAAGTTTTCGGACCGAACGGCTCACGCAACGAGAGCCCGTCTGCCTGAAATCGGTGACAGAATCGTTATCGGCGGAATTACCGGAAAACCTTGACATGATTCCAGAAAAAGGTTCGGTAGGATTTCCGCTGGCAAACAAACCAGGTGGCGCAGCGGCCGCTCGAGGACGCCGTGTGGTTGTTAAGTCTCGTGTTGCCCTCCCCCGGAAAGCTCGCGGAACGCTCGTTTTTCGACCCCTCCCGCTGCGTGGTCGTGCAGTTTTCTGGTGCTGGGTTTTGGCGGGTTTCTGCAGCAACCACCCATCACAACCCGACGCGTGAGCGAGGGACGCCCCCAACTCCC